>CBHCMH010000081.1:0-7640 GCA_965974445.1 uncultured Rhizorhapis sp. | reverse complement strand
CGCCGTCATCGTCACCTCACATCCGCGCAACTTCGGTTCGGACTCTTGATCGGGAGCGGGTATTTTTCATCTTTTTCTTCGCTGCCTACTTTTTCCTCGTCTACCAGTTGTTCCGCGTGCTGGCGCCGTTCCTTGCGCCGATACTAAGCGCGGTGATGCTGACGCTCGTGCTGTTTCCTTTGCGGCAATTGGTGGAGCGGACATTGCACCAGCTCACGGCCGCCGCGCTCACAACGACGGTACTGGCGATGGTGACAATTGTTGTGCCTGTAACAGTACTTACCTTGCTCGTGATGCAGGAAGCAACCACGGCAGTTCCGGTTGTGCGCGAGTGGTGTGCCGCACAGCAGCGTACAGGCCTGGAGTTGACAGAAGAGCAGGTACCCGCACTGGCCGCTAAGTTTTGGAACGCACTTTCCAGCTATGCTGCAGTCATAGAACTCAATCTTCACGATGTCGTTTTCGAGGCGATCCAAAATGTCGGCAAACGCGCTACGTTGGCCAGCGCCTCAATGCTGCGCGGATTCTTCTTCTTCATGTTTCAAGTTGTCATCTTTACGTTTGCTCTGTTTTTCTTCCTTCGCGATGGACCGAGCATCATCAAGAGTCTTCTCGACCTGGTGCCGATGGAAGGCGCCAGCAAGGCGCTGGTGCTTGAAAGCCTCAACCGTACGCTCGTCGCCATGGTCCGTGGAACGGTCGTCACAGCCTCCGCTCAGGGCGCGATGACCGGCATCGGGCTCGCTATCTTCGGAGCACCTTTCCCGATCCTGCTCGGATTTGCAGCGACCTTCCTGGCCGTTGTGCCCTTCGTGGGGGCCGCGCTCGTTTGGGCCCCTGCGGCGATCTATCTTTTCCTTACCGATCACCCAGCAGCGGCAATAGGTTTGGCAGTGTGGGGGCTGCTCTTCGTCGGCTTGGTCGATAACATCTTGCGGCCCATGGTAGTGGGCGAACATTCTCGCCTACCGATCACGCTTTTGTTTTTGGGTGTGCTAGGCGGCATTCAGGTTTACGGCCTTATCGGCGGACTTATCAGCCCACTTCTAATTGCCTGCGTGTTTGCCTTTGCGCGCATCTATCGCGAAAGGTACTTAGGCCGGTCACTTTCGCCCACGGCCTGACTGAAATGGTCGCGCAGGCAACAGATGGATTGCGAATAGATGCTGAAGTTAAGTCTTCTGCGACATAGCGTTCGCGATCTACCTGAGAATGGCGAATCGCGCGGGAACTTGGACTACGCGCTGGAGTATGCCGGTGCTCAGGCGGATATCCCGGAGGTCATTCTCGAATGACGAAGTGGATCTGGATCGCCATGCCCGGCAACGAGCAAATGACGTCGGCCCTGGCAGCCCTGACCGGCGGCGAGGTCGCAGAGCTCGAGACAAGACGCTTCCCCGATGAAGAGACGTATCTGCGACTGCGCGCCGATGTGACGGGCAGACCTGTCGTTGTCGTCTGCACGCTCGATCGGCCCGACGGCAAGTTCCTGCCGCTTGCTTTCATGGCCGCCATGGCGCGCGATCTGGGGGCCACACGCGTTGGCTTAGTTGCTCCCTACCTCGCCTATTTGCGACAGGATCGCCGCTTCGAGGAGGGTGAAGCGGTCACATCCTCTTACTTCGCCCGTTTGATCTCAACCAGCTTCGACTGGCTTGTGACGGTCGACCCGCACCTGCATCGCTATGCGTTACTTGACGAAATCTATTCCATTCCTAGCAAGGTCGCTCATGCGGACGGCCCGTTGTCGACCTGGATTCGGAACAACATCGTGCAGCCGCTTATCGTGGGCCCAGATTCGGAGAGCGATCAGTGGGTCAGTCAGATCGCGGCGGCTGCGGAATGCCCTCATGTCGTCCTTGATAAGCGCAGGCTCGGCGACCGCGACGTCAAGATAAATCTGCCGCACCTGTCGGCTTGGCAGAACCGGCAACCGGTGCTGGTCGACGATATCATCTCGTCGGCCACGACGATGATAGAGGCCGCGCGGATGTTGGCCGCGGCAGGCATGCCCAGGCCGATCTGTATCGGCATCCATGCTCTGTTCGCGAAGGACAGCCATGAATCACTTCGACAAGTTGCTGTGCGCATGGCCACCACGAACACAGTGCCCCATGAATCCAACGCGATCGACGTAACAGAAGTAATAGCACAAGCAGCGATCACGATGATGAACTGAAGCTACCCAAAGCTGCGCGAGCGCAGCCGATCCCGAACATTGAAATCATAGTGCAATGACGCAGAATCAGGCTTATCAAACCATCGAGATAAGGGTTGAAGAGATCTCGCAGCTCTTCAATACCCTTGATCCATTTCCCTTTAAGGAACGGGATTTGGATAGCGATGCCGAGGAATACATTGTCGGCTGGGCGCGGGAGTTATCCCGCGATCAGCCTTTGCAGATCTTGATTCATCTGCCGGCAAGAGAGGCTGAAACCAAACCTGCACAGGAACTCGGGGTGGCACTCGCCAGGTTCTTCGCCTATCGCGCGGAAATCCTGGGGCGCGATCTCAATGAGCTGTTCCGCGTAGGACGTCGGTCGCTCCTGATCGGACTGGCGGTGCTTGGGCTTTGCCTGGCCGCGGGCAAGGTTATCACTGGCCGCTTCGGGCCTGATTACGTCGGACGCTTCCTTGAGGAGGGGCTGATTATCGTCGGATGGGTGGCGAACTGGCGGCCGATCGAGATCTTTCTGTACGACTGGTGGCCGCTGGCTCGGCGCCGGGATCTCTATCGGCGGCTTGCAACGGCATCAGTCATTCTGAACCCTATGCGGGATGGCAATGAGAGCATCGACAAGCGATGAGATAGAGCGTGCTTTTTGCAAACCGTGAGCACTGTCGGGTGACTACACCACCCGGCTCCGCGCGCCATAGACGGTTCGGTTCCAGGGCGCCCGCATCAGCAGGCGCGCCATGCCGCAGAAGCCGGTGACACCTGCCACGATCAGTCCCCCACCCACGAACGCAGGAATGACAAGGAGCCACGGGGAGACAAGAAGCCCGAGGAGGGTTCCAGTCAGCACCATGCTGCCGGCAGCGATCTGCACCTGACGCTGCAGCTCCAGTGGTTGCTGATGATCGGTGGCGACCGGCAGGCCAGCCTTCTTCCAGGCGTCGAGCCCGCCCTCGACCATAAAGGCCTCGCTGCCTTCCGCAATCTTGGCTGCGAGCCGCGGCGCATTGGCCTTCGTGCGGGCGCCGCTGCGGCAGTGAAAGATCACGGGCTTGCCGTCATGCCCGGCAAGTGCCGTCTCGTCGAACTTCGACAGAGGAAGGTGACGTGCACCCGGGATCCTCTCACGCGTGTATTCGTCGGCCTCGCGGATATCGACGAGGATAGCGCCGCCATCGAGGAGGTGCTTGGCTTGCTCAGGGGTAATGATGCGAACCGACATTTGTTGTCTCCTATGGCTAGAGGTCGCCTCATAGGCGGAGAGGTGCGCCGCGACAGTTACTGGGAGGCTACGAACCACCTTCGATGAGCAGTACTGCGGCGCCCCGAATGGCTCCCGAGCGCAGATCCTGAAGCGCTCCATTGGCGTCTCCAAGCGCATACGGCGAGGTTTCGGTTCTCACTGGCACCTTTGGGGCCAAGGCCAGGAATTCGACGCCGTCACGCCGGGTGAGGTTGGCAACCGATACGATTTCCCGTTCGCGCCAGAGCAGCTCATAGGGAAAGGCCGGAATGTCGCTCATATGGATGCCGGCGCACACGACCCGGCCGCCTGGGCGGATCGCACGCAAGGCAGCCGGCACCAGTGCTCCGATCGGCGCGAAAATTATCGCCGCATCCAGCGCCTCCGGTGGCCGCTGGTCCGATGAGCCGGCCCAGACCGCGCCGAGCTGCCGGGCAAAAGACATCGCCGTCTCGTCGCCCGGCCGGGTAAAGGCGAACACGCGACGCCCCTGATAATGGGCCACCTGGGCCAGGATGTGAGCCGCCGCGCCAAAGCCGTAGATGCCCAGGCGATAGGCGTCGCCCGCCCTGCAGAGGGCCCGATAGCCAATCAACCCGGCGCACATCAGTGGCGCCGCGGATTCGTCGGAATAGCCGGACGGGATCGAGAAGCAAAACCGGGCGTCGGCCATCATATATTCGGCATAGCCGCCATCGCGCTGATAGCCGGTGAAGCTGGCAGCCTCACACAGATTTTCGCGCGCAGTGCAACAATACTCGCAAGTACCGCACGCGTAGCCAAGCCATGGTACGCCAACGCGATCCCCGATCTGGAATTGGTCAACCCCTTCGCCGATCGCGGCCACTGTGCCGATGACCTCGTGGCCAGGAACCAAAGGCAGCTTGGGATGCGGCAATTCACCGTCGACGATGTGCAAGTCGGTTCTACACACGCCGCAGGCACGGATCTTCAACAGGACTTCTCCGGAACGTGGCTGGCGCCAGATCAGCCGTAGCCGCTCTAGGGGCCGGCCGGCGGCGGCCAGTACCATCGCGCTTCCGATCACATCGCCTTTCGATTTGTGGTAGCGCGAAGGATCATAGTTTTCCGTTTGCGCTTTCATCTCAGCGGCCCATGCGGGTCAGTGCATCATGAAGAGGGGCCACGGGCTGTCGGCCAGTAGGCCACGCGTCGCTCCACCCAGGATCCGCTCCCGGAACCTGCTATGGCCATAGGCGCCCATCACGATCAGATCGGACTCGAAACGTTCGGCGGCATCGATCAAAGCGCCGCCGATGTCGCGGATGCCGAGGTCGATGGCATGTGTCTCGGTCTTGATTCCGTGCAGAGAAAGATAGAGAGCCAGTTCGCTGGCCGGAGCATCCTTGCCGATGTCGCCGATTTGGACGATATCTACCTGGCCGGCCAGGTGAAGGAGGGGCAGGGCCGCCGTCACCGCCAGCGCGGCCTGAGTGCTGCCGTTCCAGGCGATCATGACTCGGTTGCCAATGACGGATGAAACGCCGGCGGGAATGAGCACGAGTGGCCGGCCGGTTTCGAACATTGCCGCGTCGACGGCATCAAACAGCGTAGCAGGCGAATTCTTCTCGGGTTGCGCCAACACCAGCAAATCGGCAAAACGGCTCGCGATCGACAGCATCTGCGCAGAGCGTCCGACAACCTCTTTCCAATGAACCGATTGGCCGGAGGAAGCGCACACGCGATCATACTCGGCCTTTGCTTGAACGCGTCGCTCTTCAATTGCTTTCTTTGCGACGTCAGTGATTTCTTCGATCATGTCCCCGGTCATTCCTTCGACGCCGATCGGGATCATCTCGTACGGATCCGCTTTGATATGAAGAACGTCCAGCCGACCGGACAGGCGAGCCGTCAAAGAAACGGCCGCGCTGAGAACGCTATGGAGATCGTTGCCGTCAGCAAGGGCCACTACGGATTTGATCGACATCGGAACCTTCCGTCGCTAGAGATGAGCAATGCGCAAACTGTAGGCGGAGATTGGCGAGAGCCGATTGACCTATCTCAACTGCGGCCTGTGAGATTCTTTTGCATGGAGCACGTTAAGGACGACCTCGATGACCTCATCCCTCGGTCGGTCGGCATCGACGCGGGTCCAATCAATCGTGCCGAGATCATAGGTCAGCTGCCGCCGCAAGACGGAAGGGGTGGCGTCGGACGCATCCTTACCACGCTGTGCCAGCCGGGCGAGCAGGGTCCCTTCCGGCGCCTGGAGCCAGATGCCGGAAAATCCGGCGCCTGCTCGGCGGGCCAGATCGGCCATGGCGGCGCGTTCCTCGGGCTTCGCGGCGACGGCATCGATCACCACGCTGTGGCCCAACCCCAGCAATTCCGCCGCACGGCGCTCGAGGTCGGCATACACCTTGTCGTTGACGGTCTTGGAATAGGCCTCCGGCGGCAGCTGCTCCTCGGGTGACTTGCGGAAGAGCCGTTTGCGCAACACATCGCTGCGCAGGACGCGGGCGCCGGCTCCGATGCCGAGGTCGCCGGCAATGGCGGTCGCTACGCTCGACTTCCCGGTTCCGCTGAGGCCGCCGATGGCAACCAGACGCGGCGACTTCGGGTGCAACAGGTCAACCGCCAGGTTGAAGTAGGATCTTGCCTCCGTCAGCCGCTGCAGGCGGAACTCGGATCTCTCGAGCCCAGCCGCGGTGGTCGCCGTGACGTGCGCCCTGACAGCCGCACGCAGCGACATGAATAGGGGAAGGGCCGGCAGCCCATCCTCGTCGTCCATCAAGTCAAGGTAACGATTGAAGACCAGTCCGCATTGCGGCAGCAATTTGCGATGGCAGAGATCCATCAGCAAGAACGCGAGATCATAAAGGACGTCGATGCAGGAGATCAGATCGCTGAACTCGATACAATCGAACAAGGTCGGCTCATCTTCAATGAGGCAGATGTTGCCGAGATGGAGATCGCCATGGCAGCGGCGTACTCTTCCCTTCGCGCGACGCTGGTCCAGCAACGCGGCATGGTTTTCGAGCGCCGCCTGAGAGGCGCCACGAAGCCGGTCGATATCGGCAGCCGAAATGCCGAGTGGTAGCGATCGCCGCAGATTTTCGTCGTTGATCTGGATGACCGCCGCAACGCCGGCCGCGCCGCCGTGCTTGGATTCGACGCCGGCAATCGCGTGGAACGCAGCAATCCGGTCCGCGAGATCGAATGCCAGCTTGCTTGTCAACGCGCCATGTTCCGCAAGGTGACTGAAGAGTGCCTCTTGCGGAAAGCGCCGCATGACCACGACCCAGTCGACAGGGTTCCCCGGCCCGTCGAAGCTCAGCCGCCCGTCAGAGGTACGAAGAATGGGCGTCGCAGAAAGATACAGCTCTTGCGCGGTGCGGCGATTCAGCGCGACTTCCGCCTCACAGGCGCGCCGGCGCAGTTCCGGCGTGGAGTAATCGAGATAGGAGTATTTGACTGCGCGCTTGAGCTTGAATGCCCGGTCACCAGCCAGGAAGATGACCGAAGCATGCGTGGCAATCGTTTGAACCGCGTCAACGTCACGCGGATAGCTTTCCGGCTGCGACAGGAATCGGATGATGTCGGACTGGCCGTTATCGTCCGACATCACGTCGTCCGACGCTCACTGCAGGCATTACCGCGGAGCCAGGGGGTGGGGGTGCCGGTATGGCTCCGCGGCACGCCGGCATGCAAGCTAGGCCGCTTTGATTGCGATCTTTTTCGGCTTGCTCACCGCTTCTGGCGTCTTTGGAAGAGTGACGGTCAGGACGCCATTCTCGAACTTCGCCTCGATCTTGGAATCGTCGATTCCTTCCGGCAGGCGCAGGGAGCGCTCGACCGAGCCGAAATGCCGCTCGGACAGGAAATAGCCCTTCTCCTGCTCCTCGTGCTCCTCCTTCTTCTCGCCCTTGATGGTCAGCAGGTCGCCGTCCTTCGTGACCTCGATGTCCTTGTCGGTCAGGCCGGGCAGCTCGGCAGTCACGCGATAGGCCTTCTCCTCATCGATCACGTCGACGGCCGGAACGAGGCCGCGAATCTCCGACGTCAGCCTCGAGAACGGGGTCATCTCCAGCCAGCGGGACGGAAACAGGCCGCGGTCGAATTCATCCATCAGGCGGTCGATCTGGTCCCGTAAGGAACGGAAGGGGTGCTGTCCTGGGGCGCTTGGGTGCCCGTTGCCGGTCTTCTTCACTTCAACTTGGGTGGATTTGTTCGTCATGCTGATTCTCCTCGTCTTTGGGG
>CBHCMH010000080.1:0-7646 GCA_965974445.1 uncultured Rhizorhapis sp. | reverse complement strand
CGCGCTGTTCAATGGCGGTCAGGCGCACCTCAAACTCATCGACAGCGACGATCCACTTGAAGCGGGCCTTGAAATCATGGCTCAGCCGCCGGGCAAGAAACTCGCCGCCCTAACGCTACTTTCGGGCGGCGAACAGGCGCTCACCGCCGTGGCCCTCATCTTCGGCCTTTTCCTCACCAACCCCGCCCCGATCTGCGTTCTCGACGAAGTCGATGCCCCGCTGGACGACGCCAATGTCGAACGCTTCTGCGACCTGCTCGACAAAATGGTCCAGGACACCAACACCCGCTACCTCATCGTCACCCACAACGCCGTGACAATGGCGCGCATGCACCGCCTGTTCGGGGTGACAATGATCGAAAAGGGCGTGAGCCGTCTGGTGTCGGTGGACCTTGGCGGGGCAGAGGAGTTGCTGGCGGCGGAGTGAGGGGACCAGCCGAAACTTCTACGGCAACGCTCACAGAGCGCAGCCAGGCCCAAAGCTCTTCACCGCATATTTCCCGCCAATGAAGAATTTGGTTCCCGCCGGGACGTCGAGATCGCAGGCGTTGACCGTAACGCTCTTGGCGTCCGGCTCGATCCACAGCACCGGCGCGGTCGAGGTGGAGGAAGCGACCAGCCTGTCGATCACAACCTCCGCCCCCTTGCCAATCCATACATGCGCAGCATCATTGATCACCAGCGGCGTTCCGCTGGTGATCGTTCCGGTCCGGACCGTCGCCCAAAAACGGTAGTTGCGCTTGTTGCCCTGGGCATGGGTGTCGTTGAGGACCGTATTAGTCGATTTCAGGTCGAACCCTGCATCGCTGTTATCATTTGCCGTCACCCGCTCAATCAGCAGACTATCGACCGGCCGTTCGCTGGCGATGCCGTCGCCATTGGTATAGACGCCCGTTACCCATTCCATCTGGAAGCCGCCGGTATAGCCGTCGGAAATGCTGATATTGATTCCCTCGAGGATCGCTATACCGGTCGGCAGGTCAGGAGAGACCTGCTTTTGCGTGCGCATGCGAATGTTGAAGTTCCGGATGGACACACGATTGACATCGCCGCGCAGGCGAATGCCTTCGCGATGCAGTTCGAGGGCCTCGAAGTCCGCGATGTTGAGGTCACGGATCACTGATCCCGCCTCGCTATAGACGGCATGCTTGGCGCTTTCGATCCGCACGGGGCCGACGGTCCCCTTCTCGACCATATCCTTGATCCGCACAGCCACGCCGCCGTTCATCTGCATCAGCGGCACGGTCCAGACATTATTGGATGTCAGCAGAATCTCCTCCGTGACCGGCTCGACACTCTCGCCGGAAGAGCTTGTCGTCACTCCTGATTCGGCCGATGTTCCGGTGGGAGGCGAAGTGGGCGCCAGCGCCAATGCCCCGGTTGCCGGCGTGCCGGATTGCGAGGCGGTAGCTGGCGACGAATCATCGCCACCGCAGGCCGCCAGGGCCGGAATAGCAATGGCGAGAAGCAACGACGGCTTAATGATTCCGAAACGCATTTTCTTGAATTCCTGCCAATGACCGAAAGTATAAGGCAGGAATTGTGATATCGTTTTACTATCGAAACGAATTATCTTTCACGAAAATTCCATGCCTGTTCGTCACATCGTTGACAGAATCAGGATAAGGCAAAGTTAATACGCTGGCATAAAGACGATAATATCCCGAATAGACATCAGCGGGAGCGCAGAGCGCCAAATCATGGTAAGCAATCTACGGCATCACGCCGTGCCCACCACCACGCACCCAAGAAACATCAGCAATCCCGCGAACCGGTTCGACCGGAACTTCACCAGCGGGTCCGCCCTGTCCTCCTTCAGCGTTCCGACCTGCCACAGAAAATGCAGCGCCACCGGCAGCAGCGCGATCAGCGCCAGCCCCTGCGGCCGCACCTGCCAGATAGCGGCGGCCCACAGACCCAGCGCCGCCGCATAGAACAGCCCCACGCCCAGCCGCACATGCCGCCCCATGCGCAGCGCGCTCGACTTGATGCCGATCAGGGCGTCGTCTTCCTTGTCTTGCAGCGCATAGATGCTGTCATAGCCAATGACCCAGCAGATGCACCCCGCATAGAGCGTCAGGCCCGGCAGGCTGAGAGCACCCGCCACCTCGCTCCATCCGACCAGAGCCGCCCAGCTGAACACCAGCCCCAGCCAGGCCTGCGGCCACCAAGTGATCCGCTTCATGAACGGATAGGCCGCCACCGGCGCAAGGCTCGCCAGTGCAACCACAGCGGCATAAGGCGATAGCTGCACCAGCACGACCAGCCCGATGAAGCACAGCAGCACCAGCCAGCCCCACGCCGCCGTCAAAGACACCGCCCCGCTCGCCAGCGGCCGGCTGCGCGTGCGCTCAACCTTCGCGTCCAGATCGCGATCGACAATATCATTATAGACGCAGCCCGCCCCGCGCATGGCGATGCTGCCCGCCAGCAGCCACAGGCTCAGGTCCCACCGCGCCACCGCTCCGCCCGCCAGCGCCACCGCCCAGGCTCCTGGCCAGAACAGCAGCCACCATCCAATAGGCCGGTCGAACCGGGCCAGCAGCGCATAGGGACGAAAGCCGCGCGGCAGGATAGCGAGCAGGCCACGCGCTTCGGTGTCGGGGACGATCTCCCCGCCTTGTTTCGCCTTGTCCATGTCCTATACCTGCTCCCGTTCGCCCTGAGCTTGTCGAAGGGCCCTACTGTCTTTTGGCGTCCCCCGAAAGGCAGGAAAGGGCTGCGGCAGGCTCAGCCCAAACGGAATTGGAAAAGGCCCACAATGCCCGCAACCCCCGCCTGGCCGCCCCAAAGCGCCCCGCGCCTCTATGTGGATACCGCGCTGGCCGAAGGCGCGGCCGTCCCGCTAGACGGCAATGCGGCACATTATCTCATCTCCGTCATGCGCGTGAAGGAGGGCGACATCGTCCTGCTCTTCGACAATCGCAGCGGCGAATGGGCGGCTGAGGCCCGCAATATCCGCAAGCGCGACCTGTCCCTGCACGTCGCCCGCCAGACAAAGCCGCTGGAATCCGTTCCCGACTTCTGGCTCTGCGCCGCGCCGATCAAAAAGGGCCGCATCGACCTGATTGCCGAAAAGGCGTGCGAGCTGGGCGTGGCAAGGCTCCAGCCCGTCCTCACCCGCCGTGCGGTGGTGGACAAGTTGAACCTCTCCCGCCTGCAGGCGCACCTCATCGAAGCCGCCGAACAATGCGGCCGCACGGCACTGCCCGACCTTGCCGAAATGGTGAAACTCAACGACCTACTCACAAACTGGCCGGAGGGCCGCCATCTCTTCTTCGCCGACGAACAGGGCGGCGGGCCCATGCGCGAGGCGCTTACCCAGCATAAAGGCCCCGCAGCTTTCCTCATCGGTCCCGAGGGTGGCTTTGATGCGGAGGAACGCGCCGCCATCCGCGCCCATCCCGCCGCCGTGCCGGTTTCGCTCGGCCCCCGCATTTTACGCGCGGAGACCGCCGCCATCGCGGCCACCTCCATCTGGATGGCGGCCTGCGGGGATTGGTGAGGGTGGGCTGGCAAGCATTTTGCCCGCATTGAACCCCGTTCGTCCCGAGCATAGTCGAGGGACATTGGCATGGTGCGGCGTGTCTCGACTTGCCGTAGGCAAGTTTATCCCGAGCGCCTGCCTTGGCAGGCAGTCGAAGGGCTCGACACGAACCGACGGAGATTTGCTGCCCCTCAGCCCGCCCTAACGCCGCGAGCGAACAGGTCCTCGATCCACCCGCGCGCCTCGGCCCAACGGTCGATGCGCGCATGGGCGTCAGGGGCAGGCGCGATGTTGGGCGCGAGTTCCGGCTCGCCAACCATATGCAGCCGCCACACCTCGGGCGCGTGCTTGGCGCTCGATTGATGATGCTCGCCCAGATCATCGACGAACACCGTCACGCTCGGACGATATTGTGCGATCAGACGGCTGAGCGGCCGCCCCTTGCCGCCCCGGTTGGGGATCACCGGAAAGTCGATCCCTACGGCGCGCAACTGCTCCACCCGCCCGCTCGCCGCGAACTCGCCGATATTGGTCAGGATCACCACGTCCGCCCCCGCTGCAATCCCGTTCAGCGCCTCCACCGCGCCTGCTATCGGATATTGCCGGTGCATCTCCGTCTCGAAAAAGCCGTTGAGCAGCGCCCACACCTGCTCGTCGGCCACCAGGTCGCCGGTCAGCTTGTGCCGCAACGCCTCGGCAAAGCTTCCGCCGGTAAAGTCGAAATCGATATGATGCGCCTGTGCCAGCCATTCCCGGAACGGCACCACCATGTGGAGCAGAACTTCATCGCAATCGGTAACAAGTAACGGACGGGACATAAAATTCCTTCTTACATTTGAGAGCGAGCAATCTCACCCCAACGCCCGCCCCGCATCCACCAGATCCTCCGGCCGCACATTCATCGATGCCGCGCACGCCAGCAAATCCGGCTCATAACTTTCCAGAAAAGCCAGCACCGCGCCCAGCACGTCACGCCGCCCCACGCCAGCGCGAAGCCCCTCGGGCGTCAGGCCAGTGACGGCCAGCAGCCGCCCGGCCCGCGCTTCGTCGCTCAAAACCCACGTCAGCGCGCCCAATGCAACCATTTCCGGGTCATCCGCATTTGTGCTCTTCGTCATCATCATCTACATTCGTCGCTCTGTTGGCATAAGGACATTAAGTGGCGAAAAGAGTTCTCGTTGTCGAGGATAACGAGCTAAATCTGAAACTCTTCTGCGATCTGCTGCGCGCCCATGGGCACGTGACGGAACCTGTTCGCGACGGCCGCGAAGTCGTGCAGCGCGCCCGCGATTTTTCTCCCGATCTGGTGATAATGGACATTCAGTTGCCCCATATCAGCGGGCTGGAACTGATCGAGGCGCTGAAAAAGGATGAGGCGCTCTCGCCTGTCCCCATCATGGCCGTCACTGCCTATGCCGGCAAAGGCGACGAAGACCGCATCCGCACGGCGGGCGCGGAAGCCTATGTGTCGAAACCGATTTCGGTGATGAAGTTCATCGAAACGGTGGAAGGCCTGTTCAAGGGCCAGGTCGCGGCCTGACGACCATTCCCTGCCCCCTTAGGATCGCCGCAGGAACTTATTCAGGCACCACTGCGGCTTCAGTCATCGAACCGCGCGACGATCGCACCCGCACCGCCTGAGCGCCGACAATCATGCCGACGCCGGTCAGCCCGGCAAGCAACAGCATCGCCAAGGCCATGCCGAACAATTGAGGACCGGTTTGCACCACCGGGATCGTTCCCACCGTCAGGTAAAGCATGGCGGCGTTATTGATGACCCAAGGCGCCCAGCCCATGACCAAGCCGTATATCGTCATCAGGACAATAGCTGCCGCAGCGATCGTGCCCGTGGCGCCGAATTCGGCGGGCAGCCACTTGATCAGCCAGGCAATGCCCAGGCCCAAAAGGGCGCCCAGGACCGTGGACCAGAACTCTGACCGCGCCGCGCCTTTCAGGCCCAGAAAATATAACGCGAAAAGAAAGCCCCCATACGGGGTCGTCAGATTGAGTGCCGTGCAAAGCCCGATATATCCCGCCACGGCCGCCACGATGACCAGCAATATGATGAACGCTTTACCTGGATGGGGCCTGACATGCGTGGGTTGGACCTGTTCCGTCATATTCTCTCCTGCATCTTCTTTTTGTGCTTCCGGCAACATAAGTCTCCGCTCTGGCTGCCCCTGGAGGTTAACAGCAGAGGAAGAGTACACGAAGAGATTATTCCGATCTGCCGACAACGAACAGCCCGTAGCAATTCCATCACACCATTGTCCGCATAGAGTCACGCTTCCGACGTGCTGGCGTCACTTCCCCCTGCCACTGGCTGCTCACCGCATTCCGCTCCGGAATGTCTGATCCGATCATAGCGCCAGCAAGGGGGCAATATATGTCACATCTTACCGACGAAGCGCGCGCGGCCAGCCGCAACGCGCAGCCGACGATTACCGCAGCGGGCAACAGCCTGGAGGAGATTGTCGCCGCCAATCCCGACCGCCGCCGCCTGCTGAAAAACGGCCTGCTGGGCCTTTCCGTGCTGCCGCTGATGGGCGGGCTGGCTGCCTGCGACGACGACAGCGATGCCGCGACGCCAACGCCGACCCCCACCCCAACGCCCACGCCGACTCCGGCCAGCTTTGAGGTCAACTTCACCTCGGTCGCCGCCAACCAGAACGATGCCGTCACCGTGCCAGACGGCTATGTGACCGAAGTGCTGTTCAAGGCCGGCGATCCGGTGGAAGCGGGCGCGCCCGGCTATTCCGGCACCTTCCAGTCCTCCACCGACACCGAACGCCAGTCTGGCGGCAATCATGACGGCATGGAATATTTCGAGATTGCGGGCGTTGATCCCAATGCTGGCGGCCTGCTTGCCATCAACCACGAGTTCCCGGACCTCAACATCCTGTTCGCCGGTAGCACCTACGACGCCACCACCGCCACTGCCGAGCAAAAGGCGATCGCCCTCTCCGCCGTCGGCATCTCCGTGATCGAGGTGGAAAAGGCCAGCACCGGCGCCTGGTCGGTCAAGTCCGGCTCCGCCTTCAACAAGCGCTGGACCGGCAACGACACATATCGCGTCGGCGGCCCCGCTTCCGGCCTGATGCCCGCCACCATCAAGGGCATGCTCAACAATTGCGCCAGCGGCCGCACCCCCTGGGGCACCTACCTCACCTGTGAGGAAACAACCGACAATTATCTCGATCCGACGCAGCCGGACGTAGGCTATGGCTGGGTGATCGAGATCGACCCCTATAATGAACTTGCCCTGCCCACCAAGCGCACCGCCATGGGCCGCTTCGACCATGAAAATGTCGCCTATATGGCCGACAGCAACAACCGCACCGCCTTTTACATGGGCGACGACTCGACCCCGGGCTGCATCTACAAGTTCGTGCCCGACCGGGCCTTTTCGACCGGCAACCGCGCCGCCAATACCGACCTGCTCGATTATGGCGCGCTCTATGTGGCAAAGTTCAACGCCGACGGCACGGGCGAATGGCGCGCGCTGGTTCAGGGTCAGAATGGCCTCACCAACGGCGCGACCGACCCGGGCAATGTCAGCCAGGGTCCGCAGACGCCCACCATCGTCGATTTCCCCAATCAGGGGACCGTGCTGCTCGAAACCAAGTCGGCCGCGCGCGTCGCGGGCGGCACCGTCATGGACCGCCCCGAATGGATCACAGTCGCGCCGGACAACAGCGCCGTCTTCTGCACGCTCACCAACAATAGCGGCCGTCAGGTGACGGACGCGGCCAACCCCCGCGTCTCCAACCGCCACGGCCACATCATCAAGTGGAGCGAAACCGGCAACTCGCCGCTCGCCACCACCTTCACCTGGGAAATCTTCGTGCTGGCGGGCGATCCCGCGCTGGCGAGCGGCGGCGCCAATCTGGTCGGCGACATCAACGGCGACACCTATTCCAGCCCCGACGGCATCCTCATCGACCCGCAGGGCCGCCTCTGGGTGCAGACCGACCATAGCGTACCGGGCAGTTCGGGCGTGTCGGGCACGAGCATCGATCAGGCGTTCGGCAACAATGCCATGTTCTACATCGACCAGACGAGCAAGGAAACGAAGCGCTTCCTGGTCGGCCCCGTCGGCTGCGAAATCACCGGCCTTACCTATACGCCGGACCTGACGACCTTCTTCGTCAACATCCAG
>CBHCMH010000079.1:0-7663 GCA_965974445.1 uncultured Rhizorhapis sp. | reverse complement strand
CTGCGGGCCTGTTCGGACTGGGGCTGATGCAGATCATCGGGATCGGCGGCTTGTGCTGGATGGGCATCGGCGTGTTCATCATGGCCCAGATGATCAATTTCGAGATTTGAGGGAGAGGAAAAAGAGATGCAAGCCACCCCTCCCCCTGGAACAACCTTCATGGGCCTGACCGGCACCGATGTTGGAACGCTACTCGCCGCCATGGCCACCTTTGCCGTGCTGCTTGCAATCTATGCGGCATCCACCGTGCGCGACCCCATGGCCCGGCGCGTCAAATCGCTCAATGAGCGCCGCGAGCAGCTGAAGGCGGGCATTACCGCATCCACGGCCCGCCGACGCGCCAAGCTGGTCAAGAAGAACCAGACGACCGACAGCATGAGGTCATTCCTGCAGAGCCTGAAGGTTTTGCAGGACGACCAGTTGAAGGAAGCGCAGGTCAAGCTGGCGCAGGCAGGCATTAGGTCAAAAGACTGGGCCATTGCCGTCATTTTTGGACGCATGGTCATGCCGATCGTCTTTGGTGGCGGCGCTGCACTGTTCATCTATGCGCTCGACGCCTTTCCGGACTGGAGCAGCTTCAAGAAATTCGGCGCGTTCGCGGTGATGCTGATCCTCAGCTACAAGGCCCCTGACCTTTTCGTCGACAACATGGTTACGAAGCGTTCAGGCGCCATTCGCAAGGGCTTGCCTGACGCGCTTGACCTGTTGGTCATCTGCGCGGAGGCCGGCCTTACCGTTGACGCAGCCTTCAACCGCGTGGCGAGAGAATTGGCTAAGGCCTATCCTGAACTGGGCGATGAATTTACGTTGACGGCCATCGAGCTCAGCTTCCTCACCGAACGGCGGCAGGCGTTTGAAAACCTGGCGACGCGCGTAAAGCTGGACGCGGTAAAGGGCGTGGTGACCACCATGATCCAGACCGAGAAATACGGCACACCGCTGGCGTCCGCGCTGCGTGTGCTGTCGGCGGAGTTCCGCAACGAGCGCATGATGCGCGCCGAGGAAAAAGCGGCCCGCCTGCCCGCCATCATGACGGTGCCGCTGATCCTGTTCATCCTGCCGGTACTGTTCGTCGTGATCCTTGGTCCGGCTGCCTGTTCGATCTCCGAGGCGTTTTAAGATACAGGATCAAACTTGGAAAAAGGATTGCTGCAGGGCACGTTCGGGCCATAATAAACAACCGTTCCTCGCCCTTGCTCATATACGTCCAGAAAATTGGTGGAGAGGATGAAGGCTCCCAGCAAACTGCGGTCGAAGCCCTCGAACCGTTCGTGAATGCCGGGTGGACCCGTTGCCGTCAGATAGCCGTCCATATGGCTCAGTCCACCGGCCCGCAACATCCAGCCCGTCCACCCCTCAAGATCGATCGGTCTGGTAAAATCATCAGAAAAGGCTGCCATATCGGCTTCCGCCATGTCGAAATCGCCCAACATCCGGAAAAGTGCCTGCCAGATATAGTCGGTGATTTCATAGCTCATGACACAGCCAACGCCTGCGGCTGAAATCGCAATCAGCCCCAGAAGTCCGCCTGTCAGTTGGCGTCTGTTGACGGTCAGAGCCATGAATGGTCTCCCTACAGGATGTGATCGGCCGCACGCAGCGACAGAGCGGCCGCAGTCAGGCTCGGGCCGGAACTGGTGCAGGTGGGGAAGACGGAAGCACCGACGGCGACCAGGTTTCGCCAACGATGGTGGATTTGATGCTCATCGACCACCGACGTGGCGGCATCGCGCCCCATACGAAGGGTTCCCTGATGGTGGGACTCCGTCCTACGCCGGTTACGCAAGAAAATTTCCTCGACCGGTAGCGGCGAAAGGATTTGGGGCAATGCCGCCATTACCCGCTCCACTCCCTTCAACGCATAGTCGGAGGGGCCATTATAGATCACTTCGGGTATATCGGACTTTTTCCCGGGCAGCACCCGACTCTCCGCATCGGGCAGTTCTTCGATCACGATGGTCAATGGAACGATCTGCCGCCAACGGCCCTTTTCCGGCCGCAATCCGAACGGCCAGCGATTCTCGAAGGAAATCATCGCCGATCCCGATTCCGAACGGAACGGCCCGTCATACTGGCTGTAATTGACTCCCGTGGTGATGGTGCTGCCATCGAAATTGTCGAGGCCGTCCACATAGGCCTCAACGCCAATGCCATAGCCTTCATGCAACCCACGCCCGGTCAGGCCGCCACCCATGTCCGATTGCATCAGAATGGCCGGACTGTGGATGGAATTGGCGCCAAGAACGAACAGGTCTGCCTTGACTTCATGTTCCTTGCCGCGATTTTCGAAGACCAGCGACTGGATGGAATTGCCGCCTCCGTTGAAATGAAGGGCGGTTGACTCGAGGCACACCGAAACATTGGGATGCTGATAGGTGGGTAGCATGCTGTTATTGACGGTGAACTTCGCATTTGAAGGACAAAGATTGCAGCGCATTGAGCAGCAACAGGCCGGACGCGTTTCCGTCGCCACCCTCGCCCTTGCCGTTGGCATGACGAAATGCATGTCCGGTTGGGCCTGTTTCATGACCCGGTCGGCCGCGGACATGCGGTGCGGCGGCTGAGGATAGGGTGTCGACCGAGGAAAAATGGCGGAAAGTTCCGGGTCGCCGGAAATGCTCATGATTGTTTCCGCCTGCGCGTACCAAGGCTCCATCTCGTCATAGTCGATGGGCCAGTCCTGCCCTACGCCATAGAGGGTTTTCAGCCGGAAATCCGTGGGATGAAGGCGGTTCGCCTGTCCGAACCAGCAATTGGTCCCGCCGCCTAGCCCAATGGTGAAGTTCCACGGCTTGTCGCTGCTTCCAGAGAAGGTGGTATTATGGTCGATGTTGGAGTTGTCCTGATGTTCGACTTGCCATTCCCAGCTATTATGCCTGCCCCGCTCGATGACCAGGATGCGCAGTCCGGACTTTTGTAGCGCCTGAAACAGGAAAAAGCTGGATCCAAACCCGGACCCGATGATGACGATGTCGAAATGCTCGCCATTGATGGCTTCAGCATCGATGGAATTTACCAATGCCAGATCCCCCGACCACATCATGCCCTGATGCATCGCCGGAGGATATGCTCCGGCCTTTTCGGTCACAATGAGGCAAAAGGGTTAGGCCGGGCAATTTCAGGGATGGTCCGACAGCCGGACGAGCAAATGAGAGGGGGTGCTATTCCGCCTCCACCCCGTTCGGAAGCACGACGGCCGACCAGGATTTTGCCGGCACCAGATACTTCTTCGCCAATGCCTGAAGCTCTGCTGGCGTAACCTGCAACAGATCGCGCGGCATGGAACGCATGATGGAAATGCGCCGGTTGTCGAAACTCGCACCCTCCATTTGCGACATCCAGAAGGCATTGCCGGTACTGGCCCGCGCCAGCAGTTTCCGCATCGGCGCGACTGTGCGCTGCAACTCATCCGCACTAACCGGTCTGGCGGCGAGGTCGGCCGCGATCCGGTCGATGGTCGTGAAGAAATAGCCGATCTTGTCCGGATTCAGCTGGCTGGTTACGGCGATATAGCCGCCATTGTCGAATGAGAACGGCCAGCTATTTTCGACGCCGGGGCTATAGGCCGCGCCGTCCTGCGACCTCAGGCCCTCGAACAGCCGGTCGTTGAAAATCTGGGCCAGTATCTCAAGCTGCCTGCCTTCCTTGGCTGCGGCAAAGCCTCCAGCTGCCTGGTCCTTGGCTCCACTATGGCGAAGAACAACCGGCGCTGTCACATGCGCCGGGATGCCCGTCGTCAGATTGACAGGATCGACGGGAAGATCCTTGCGCGGCGACATCGCGCCAAAGGTCTTGGCCACCAGCGAGATTGCCCGCTCGGCGTCGATGTCGCCGAAAATCTGGACCTCGATCGGCCCGCTTTTCAATATGGGTTCCCACAGCGATCGAAAGGCCTGCGGGGTCAGCGCGGAGATTTCCGCCCGGCTGGGCGTTCGCCAGCGCACGTCGCCATCGCGCAACAAAGCGGTCAGGTCGCGCGCCAGCACGCTGCCCGGTGAACCCGACATGGCATCATAGCCCGCCAATATGCCGGCTTTCATTCGCAGTATGGGCGCCGGGTCCCAGCGCGGGTACGCAAGCTTGGCGGCCAACAGATGGAGTTGGTCCTCGACATCGGCGGATCGGGTGACGGCGCTCATTTCAAAGGCATCGTCATCGATCGAAAACTGCATGCCCATGCGGCGGCCCGTAGTCAGCTGGTCCAGTTCTTCCTGCCCTAGCTCGCCGACGCCGCTCGCCATCAGCGCATGGCCGCCCGCCCAACTGGGCACCGGCCGGGTTGGGGAGAAAGCCCGATAGCCATGACCGAACCGGACATTGACACGGATCTTCTCCTTTTCAGCGGCATTGGCGAACAACGCCAGTTTGACGCCATTGGAAAAACCGATCATCTCTATGCCAAGATCGGATAGTGTCTCCCGTGAAACCGCTTTTCCGGGCGCACCCATTTTGGGCAGCGCGTCAGCCGTGACAGCGGGACCGGTCAGGCGCACGTCCGTCGCCGGATCGACCGGCGTGTTCAGCGCCACCGCCAATTTCGTCTCCGCCTCAGGCTGTTCGGACGGCAGTGTCAGCATGGCCCGCATCGCAACGCCCTCAAACACGCGGCGGGTCGATAACAGCAACTTTTCGGGGGTGAGGCTGGCCTTCATGTCCCGGAATATCTGCAGCGCTGTTTCGGGCGACGCCACCGTCTCCCGGATATCAACGGCGCTGACGATATCGTCCGCCTGCTTGGACCCTGCCTCGGTGTCCTGGTTTTCGACCGACATCGCCATCAAAGCTTCGAATTCCTGATATTCGCGGTCGATCTCCCCTTGAGTGGCGAGCGACGCCTTGGCGTCTTCCACCACGGCGCGCACATCGTTGAGCGCGGCAGTCCAATCCTCACCAATCGGCATGATGCTGATGAAGGTGCCATCGACGGATCGGCTGACATCCTCCTGTGCCACATTGGCCTGAAGATAGCTGCCGCCCGCCCGCGCCCGTGCCTCCAGCCGCCGGTTGATCATTTGCAGCGCCAGCATGTCCGTCAACCGTTCCCGGTTATAGGCGATCGTATCATCCTTCAGCGCCCATGGCCGCAGCCAGGCAAAGCTGAGCATTACGGGCAGGCCGGGTTCGACCAGAACCTTGCTCTCGGGCAGATTGGCGTCGGGCTTCCCAAAATCGGGGAGCGGTCTGGCCTTCCCCTGCCCCTTCCAGTCACCGAAATGTTTTTCGATCAACTTTGCGAACATCACCGGGTCGGCATCCCCGGCAATCGAAATCACAACATTTTCCGGCCGGTACCATCGCTCATGAAAGGCGCGCAGACCCTTTGCGGTCGCCTGCCGCAATGTTTGCTCGGTACCGATCGGGCCATGCGTGGCCAGACGCTGTCCAGCCAGAAACAGCGCGCGCGTGGCATCCGCCACCCGCACCTGCGGCCCATAGGATTCGCGCCGTTCAGCCAGAATGACGGAACGCTCGGCATTGACGCTTGCATCGGTAATGGCGGGCTGGGCAATCATGCCCGCCAATATCTTCATGCTTTCATCCAGCCCGGCGGCCGTGGCGTCGGGAAGGTCGAGCCGGTAAACGGTCTGGGTCGGCGTCGTCTGCGCGTTGCTGTCGCTGCCAAAGGTCGCGCCCAGCCTCTGCCACACCCGCTTGGCTTCACCGTCAGGTACATATTTGGAGCCACGGAAGGTCAGATGTTCAAGGAAGTGGGCAAAGCCCAATTCGTCATTCTCTTCCATCAGCGAGCCGGCATCGACGCGGACGCGGATCGACACCTGTCCCGGCGGGACGCCGTTGTGGCGGACGGCATAGCGCAATTCGTTTTCAAGTTCGCCGAACAGCCAGGCCCGGTCCACGGGTACATCGCTGCCCTTGTAGAGCCAGGGCACCGTTTGCGTGGCCGGCGCGGAAACATGTTGCGCCTGCGCCAATACAGGTGAAGAAATCCCTGCCAGCACAAGTGCCATGGCGGGGACGATTATGGCGACGCGCCCTTTGATCGAAGTCATGGGGCTTTATAGCCAGCCCCCACATTGCTGGCCAGTGAATAGGGGATGGTGGCCAAGCGGGCCAACACCGCTAATCTCCCGCTGAACCTGTTTTTTCGCGCCGATCCAGTGTATCTCTTCATTCCCGGCGGCGGAAATGGGGGGATTGACCGAATGCGGGACGGGCAAAACCATAAGTATCTTCGCGTAATGCGCGCCGCATCCGGCATTCATAGCCTAAGCCGATGAAAATCAGTGGGAAATGGATAGCCCTGCTTGCGGCGTTGCTGCTTGGAGGGGGTGGCTATCTTCTGTGGGCCGGACAGCCCCGGACAGTGGAGACCACCGCCGCCAGACACGGAACCGCCGTCGAGCTGGTCTATGCAACCGGCTTCGTTGAGCCAGAACAGCCCGTCAGCGTCGCCGCACGGGTGACAGCACCGGTTGTCGAAGTGCTGGTCGATGAAGGTCAGCGGGTTCGCCGGGGACAGCCCGTCGTTCGCCTGGCCGATGATGAGCAACAGGCCGCACTCCGGCAGGCCCGGGCCGAAAGGATCAGGGCAGCGCGCGACGAGGCCCGAATCCTCGCTCTTTATCGGCAGGGCTGGGTCACCCGCGCTGCGCGCGATCAGGCGGTCGCCGCCGCCGATGCAGCAAGAGCCGCCGAACAGACCTTCGCGGCACGGATCGGGCAATATATGCTTCGCGCCGGGATCGACGGCATCGTTCTAAAGCGGGACGTGGAGCCGGGCGATTTGGCGACGCCGAGCCGCGTTCTCATGACCCTAGGCGATCCGGCGCGGGTTCGAGTGACGGCCGCCGTGGACGAACGGGACGTGCCGCTTATCCTCCCGGGCCAGGAAGCGGTCATGTCGACCGAGGCCTTTCCAGGGCGCATCATCAAGGGCCGTGTGCGCGAAATCACCCCGGGCGGAAATCCCATAGAGCGGGCCTTTCGCGTAAGGCTGATGCTGGAGGACGCGCCCAACCTGCCGCTCGGCCTGACGCTGGAGGTCAATATCGTAACGAAGCGCGTTCAACGCGCACTTTTAATCCCCGCGACTGCCGTGCGCGGCCAACAGGTGTGGACGGCGGAAGGCGGCAAGGCCCAGCTGCGTCAGGTGAAAACCGGCATAACCGGCACGGACGAGGTGCAGATTCTACGGGGTCTTCGCGCAGGAGAAGCAGTGATCCGCGACCCGCCGGACGATCTTGAAGCAGGCGAGCGGGTGAAGGTTGCCGACGGATGAGCGGGTCCCCGCTACTGCTGCTCGACATAGCGTTCCGCCATCTGTCAGGGCGCAGGCGGCAGACCATCGTTGCTGTCAGCGGCGTCGCCATCGGTGTCGGCTTTTTCCTGGCGGTTTCGGCACTGATGATCGGCAGCCAGCGGGACTTCGTGACCACTTTGATCGACGCCGCCCCGCACATCATCATCTCCGACGAGTTGCGCAGCCCCCCGCCTCAGCCCGGCATCCGTGCCTTTCCCGAAGGGGCGGTCAAGCTGCGCGGCTACAAGGTTCGCAATGAGGTCCGGGGCCTGAAGGACTGGCTGGAGATACTGCGCGCCGCGAACAATATGCCCGGCGTGATCGGCTCGCCTAGCCTGACGGGCGGAGTCACCCTGCGCGTTGGCGGCAGGGAGGAACCGCTGGCCATTGTCGGTATCGAGC
>CBHCMH010000078.1:0-7666 GCA_965974445.1 uncultured Rhizorhapis sp. | reverse complement strand
ATATTGGCGACGGCGGCGAGCGCGCCGGGTTCGTTTTTCAGGATGACGCTCAGCCGCGCGGTGCCGCCGCCTGATTTGGCGTCCCAGCTCAGGTCAACCCAGTCCGCATCCGCGCCATGTTCCAGGCTGGGGCAATCGATCGTGTGCACCTCGATCCCCGCTCCTGGATGGCGCAGGCCGACAATCCGGTCACCCGGCACGGGATGGCAGCATTCGCCCAGCTTGAAGGCGACGCCGGGCGTAAGGCCGCGGATGGAGATAGGCTTGTGCTGTTGGGGGACGTGGATGTGATGTTCTGCGTCCGTCGTGCTGCCCGGGATGAGGGCCTCCATTACTTCGGCGTCGGAAATGCTGTGCGTGCCGATGGCGAGCATCAGGCTGGCCCGATCCTCCAGCATCAACCTGCTAAGAGCGCCGGTCAGCGCCTTGTCGCCAATCTCCACGGGCAACCGGCTGGCAATTTCCTCGAACAGCATTTCGCCCAGCGCAATCATCTCATCCCGCTGTTTGTGGCGGACGAAGCGGCGGATGGCGGCGCGCGCCTTGCCGGTAATGACGAAGGTCAGCCAGCCGGGGCTGGGTTCCTGCCCGTCGGACTTCAGGATTTCGACCTGATCGCCATTTTGAAGCTGGGTGCGCAGCGGCACGACGCGGCCATTCACCTTTGCGCCGACCGTCTGGTTGCCCAGGTTGGTGTGGACGGCATAGGCGAAATCGACCGGGGTTGACCCCTTGGGCAGCTGGTGCAGCTCGCCTTTCGGCGTAAAGGCGAAGATGCGATCCTGATACATCGCCATGCGCGTATGTTCGAGCAGCTCGTCGGCGTCCTGGCTCTGATCCAGAATCTCGATAAGATCCCGCATCCAGCCGGCCTGACCGTCCGGCCCGCCGCCACGCTGCTTGTAGGCCCAGTGCGCGGCCAGGCCGAACTCGCTGTCGCGGTGCATTTCCTTGCTGCGAATCTGGATTTCGATCCGGGCGTTTTCATTGTGGATCACGGTGGTGTGCAGCGACTTGTAGCCATTGCGCTTGGGGGTCGAGATATAGTCCTTGAAGCGTCCGGGCACCATCTTGTAGCGCTGATGAATGATGCCAAGCGCGCGGTAGCAATCCTCCGCGCTCTCCGTAATGACGCGAAAGGCCATGACGTCGGTCAGCTGCTCGAAGCTGATGTGCCGCTCCTGCATCTTCTTCCAGATCGAATAGGGATGTTTCTCCCGGCCCGAGACGCTGACCTTCAGCCCGGCATTGCCGAGCAGAAGCTGCAATCCCGACGCGATGCGGGCAATCTTGTCGCCGCCGCCTTCCTTTAGCTGGTCCAGTCGCTTGGTGATGCTGGCGCAGGCGTCGGGTTCCAGCTGCCGGAATGCCAGGAACTGCATTTCGCGCATGAATTCATACATGCCGATCCGCTCGGCCAGCGGCGCATAGATATCCATGGTTTCGCGCGCGATGCGCTTGCGCTTTTCCTCATTCTTGAGGAAGTGCAGCGTGCGCATATTGTGCAGCCGGTCGGCGAGCTTGACCAACAGGACGCGGATATCGTCGGACATGGCGAGCAGGAATTTGCGCAGATTTTCCGCCGCCCGCTCATTTTCGGTCTGCGCCTCGATCTTCGACAGCTTGGTGACGCCATCGACCAGCCGGGCAATGTCCGGACCGAAATTTTTCTCGATCTCGTCATAGGTGACGAGCGTGTCCTCGATCGTGTCGTGGAGGAGCGCCGTGATGATCGTTTGATCGTCCAGATGCAGGCCGGTCAATATGCCCGCGACTTCGATCGGGTGGCTGAAATAGGGATCGCCGCTGGCGCGTTTCTGCCTCCCATGTTTTTGCACGGAAAATACATAGGCGCGATTGATCAGAGCCTCGTCGGCGTCCGGATCATAGCGCTTTACGCGTTCAACCAATTCATACTGACGTAACATCCCTATGACGATGTGGGGCATTTTTGCCGCCATGCAACAAAAAACTGCGTGACAGGCGGGCGCTGCCGGTCAGGAGCCGGCTTGGCCGGTGATCAGACCAGCTTCACGTTGCTTCTGGACATCAAAGCGCGCTGCGGTTCGGCGAGCACCCGCCTGACCATCGGTTCAAAGAAACTGAGCGGGGCAGTATCGTAATGCCGGTCAAAAGCGGCCTGATCATATTTTTCGACGAAATCCACCGTCGCCTGAAACCAGGGATGATCGCGGTATTGATCCCGCATGTCGCGGTTGAGTCCGACATGGTGGTAGTAATAATAGCTCTGGAAAACATTGTGGTGCTCCACGATCCAGAGATTTTCCTCCGAGATGAAAGGCCTCAGGATCGCCGCCGCCATGTCCGCATGATTATAGGTGCACAATATGTCGCCAATGTCGTGCAACAGCGCCATTACGACAAATTCCTCCTCCCGGCCGTCGCGGTGGGCAAGCGTAGCGGTTTGCAGACTATGTTGCAGCCGGTCGATCGGGAAGCCGCCTGAATCGCCTTCGAGGAGTTGAAGGTGACAGAGAACCCGGCTGGGCAGATCGGTCGCATAGGCAGAGAGTTCTTTGGCAATGTGCCGCCAATCGCCTGCCGTGGCCTCCTTCAAAGACCGGAAGGTAGAGGCTTTCAGTTCCGCATCGGTCATGGAGCAATCCCTCTCGGCGGTGGGGCTTTCGGCAGACGCCCCTTTCCGCATGGCAAGCCTGCAATTGTACGGAAAGATCCGACTCGATCATAGGACAAAGGAGACAAGCCTGCGGTAGCAGTGCCGCTGTTCCTCTATGATACATGATAAATGGCCGTGGAACCGGACGGCGATTCAGCAGCTTCAAACGCGCGGAAAAAGGCGATAAGAAACCGCATGACCGTTCTGCCTATCACGCCCAAGCCTTTTTTTGAGGACAAGAACCGCGCATTCTGGAACCTGCAGTCGCTCGGTTGGGGCGGTGCGTTGCTGCTGCGGGGGCTATCTGGGCTAGCCAATAACCAGCCTATATCCTTCCTGGTGCCAGTGCTGATTTCGACGATTACCGGCTATTCCCTGACGCTGCTGATGGCCGTGATTTTCCGCGCGCTGCTGAAGCAGAAACCTATCGTCACCTGGGGGGTTTCCATCCTGGTGGTGCTGACGGCGGCGACGACGGCCGCTGTGATCGATGCATGGGTCTTTTCCACCCAGAACAGGGCAAGCGAAACAGCCGGACTGCAACTGTTGTTGGGCGCTTTCTATATCAATTTCACCCTGCTGGGTGCGTGGTCGGCGCTCTATTATGCGATCAATTTCTTCCTGACGATCGAAGAGCAGGCAGACCAGATGCAGCATCTGGAGAACCAGGCGTCGAGCGCGCAGCTCGCCATGCTGCGCTATCAGCTCAATCCGCATTTCCTGTTCAATACGCTCAACAGCATTTCCACGCTGGTGCTGCTGAAACAGACCGAGCGGGCCAATGCGATGCTGTCCAGATTATCGTCCTTCCTGCGCTATACGCTCATCAATGAACCCACGGCGCAGGTGACGCTGGCGCAGGAGGTGGAGACGCTGAAACTCTACCTGGAGATTGAGAAGATGCGGTTCGAAGATCGGCTGCGGCCGGTGTTCGACATCGATCCGGCCGTTGCGCGGGCGCGCCTTCCATCCCTGTTGCTGCAGCCATTGGTCGAAAATGCCATCAAATATGCCGTCACGCCCAAGGAGGAAGGGGCCGAAATCTCGGTCTCCGCGCAGCCTGCCGGTGAAAATGTGCGGATCATCGTGTCCGACACCGGTCCGGGATTGAACGACTCGGACGTCAGGCCGACAACATCCATGGGCGTCGGGCTTGCGAACATACGCGACCGTTTATTTCAGGCCTTCGGGGAACGGCAGAGCCTGGAAACGCGTTCTACGCCCGGCGGTGGGTTTTCGGTAATAATCGAAATGCCGCACATAACGGAAGAACAGAAGGTTGCTGCATGACGATTAGAACCATCCTGGTGGACGACGAAACCCTGGCCATTCAGGGCCTCCAGCTACGGTTGCAAGCCCATGAGGATGTCGAAATCATCGACACCTGCCTGAACGGCCGGGAAGCGATCCGCTCCATAAAGACGCATAAACCCGATCTTGTGTTCCTGGATATTCAGATGCCCGGCTTTGACGGCTTCTCCGTCGTGCAGGGCATGATGGAGATAGAGCCGCCCCTCTTCATCTTCGTAACGGCCTACAGCGACCACGCCATCCGTGCGTTTGAGGCGCAGGCGGTCGATTATCTGCTGAAGCCGGTCGAAGAGGACAGGCTTGCCGACGCGCTGGATCGCGTGCGGCAGCGCCTGTCGGAAAAGCGCAATGTGCAGGAGGTGGAACGGCTGCGTGAAGTGCTGGCCGAAGTCGCCCCGGATCATGTTTCGGAATATGTCGAGGATGACGCCCCCGCCTCAAGCCGCTATGAAAAGCTCATCAACATCAAGGATCGCGGCCAGATCTTCCGCGTCGATGTGGACACGATCGAGCGGATCGACGCGGCGGGCGACTATATGTGCATCTACACCGCCGACAACAGCCTGATCCTTCGCGAAACGATGAAGGATCTTGAAAAACGGCTTGATCCGCGCAATTTCCAGCGCGTCCACCGTTCCACCATCGTGAATTTGAGCCAGGTGCGGCAGGTGAAGCCGCATACCAACGGCGAATGTTTCCTGGTGCTGGATTCGGGTGCGCAGGTGAAGGTCAGCCGTTCCTATCGCGACGTGGTGGCCCGTTTCGTTCATTGAGGGGCGGACTGGTTCCGCTCATTCCGAGCAGGCTCTATGGCTCCAGCCAATCGGTCAAAAGCCTGTCCAGCTTGTCGCTGCCTTCGTCCGTCAGGCTGACGAGGACGCGCCGTTTGTCGCGGGGATCGGGCTGGCGGACTACAAGCCCCTCCTGCACCAGCGTATCGATCCACCGCAGCGCAGTGGTGGCGGGTACGGCGGATGCAATGCACAGGCTGGACACCGATATGGGGCGCAGATGCCTTTTTCGCGCGACATAAAGATCGAGCAGCATGTCCCAGCAGGGATCGGCAAAGAGATGCTTTCCAAAACACGCCTCCCTTTGCCGCCGTTGGCGCAGGAGCCGTTCGGCCAGCACGCAGACAGACTCGAGAGGCCTGCTTCGGCTCAGTTGGGCGCGCTGTTTTTCACTCAACTCCATGAGCTGCGTGACAAGCTCCACCGTGCTCGGAAGTCGTGGCCGTCGTGAATCGGTTGGACCCATCCCATTGATGAAGCCGAGATTTGCGGAATCGGTCGGTTTTGCTGAATGCGCCACTGGCATAACTCCCTTGGCCTCGGGATATGCCTTTAGTTAACCGGCGAGGGCATGCCCCTTTCGGGGCAATTGACGGGTGCTATTTCAAGACATCGGCCAGGACGATCTGGCCTTCGAAAATCGCACGCAGAGCCACCTGAATCCGTTTCGGAACATCATAATGGGCGCGCGCGAGCGAGAGATGCCGCTTCACGGTTTCCTCCGAGATATTCAGTATCTTGCCGATCTCCCAATCGGATTTGCCGCGAGCGACAAGGGCGACGCACTGCAATTGCCGCTCACTCAATGGCTGTACCGGGCCGAAGCTGGGATTTTGCGCCGAGGCCCGGACAAGATTTCGTGCGGCCTGGAATGCAAAGGATCCGATCAATTGCGCCATGGGCAGGTTGCGGACGGGCAGGTACCGGCCCGTGCGCACCGCGAAAGTGCACGACCCGTTGGCTTCGCCCGGAATATGGCACGGCACGGTGAAACCCTGCACCAGGCCGGCCCGCCGCGTATCCTCCGTCACCGCGCGGTGATGGGACGTGACCTTGATCATCTTGCCGACATCCTCCCAGGTGAAGCCGACATTGGTGCGCTGGCTGGCAAGCAGGACGGGGTCATCGGCAACGATATTCCGCTGCACATAGGCTTCGATCCAGCTTTCCGGATAATTGGTCAGCGCCAGCAAGCCGCCATCGGTCACATGCCGCAAATCGGCGGAATAGGCGCTGAGATCGACATGATGGATCAAGGCGTAATAGTCGAAACCCATGTCGCGGGAGATGTCGGCGAGGAGGCGTTCTAGTTCGCGCGGCCCAGTGACCAGCCTGGATTGATCTATGAAAGTCTGGACGTCGGTGAAATTGTCCATGGCTCAATCATGAAAGGGCTGCCTGTTAAGAAGAATTCCTGCAGCATGTTTACTGTGCTGGCAAGGTGTTTAAATGCGGCTGACCAGTCTTGATTCCGCTACCCCGGCGTTGCACAAAGGCCCCATGGCGGACGATTGTTGTTCATGCAAAGGGGCTGAGCTGGAGCGGCTGGCGACGCAGAAGGACCAGCGGCGGGTGCTGATCGCGGTGCTGGCGATCAACGCGGCAATGTTTCTGGCGGAATTCGGCGCGGGCGTGATCGCGGGATCGACCACGCTGATGGCGGATTCGGTCGATATGCTGGGCGACGCGCTTGTCTATGGCATGAGCCTTTATGCCCTTTCCCGTTCGGACAGGTGGAAAGCGGGAGCGGCGCTGTTCAAGGGCGGCTTCATCCTGATCTTCGGCATTGGCATCGCCATCAACATTGCCGTCAAGGTCCAGAGCGGGGTGCCGCCCTCATCGACGCTGATGCTGGTGGTGGGCGGAATCGCGCTGGCCGCAAACCTGATCTGCCTGCGCCTGCTCTGGCGGTTCCGCCGTCAGGACGTAAACATGGCCAGCACCTTTGAATGTTCGCGCAATGACGTGATCTGCAATCTGGGCGTACTCGTAGCGGCGGGCGCGGTGGCGGCAACGGCTTCGCCCTGGCCGGACATAGTGATCGGCGCGCTGATCGCGGCAATTTTCCTGCGCTCGGCGGTACGGATTATCGGTGCGAGCTTGCCGGGGTTAAGGATGGCATGAGGGGCCTCCAGGTGCCGCGGTGCGTAGGGAGAAATGGACCCTGAAACGAGTTCAGGGTGACGATGATCTCAACCTCCGCTCGCCACTCGTTATGGTGGACCGGAAGCCCAAGCCCTTCACCGCTTGCTTACCCTTTTCCGTTACACCGCCGCATCATGGATGCGACACAGCATAAAAGCAGCGACGCCTGTCCCCCATCGGCGGTCAGCCATGGCGTGGGGCTTGCGGGGCTTGCGGGCTTGCTGCTCTGGATGGCGGTGGCGTTGCAGTTCGGGATGGATGGGCCTTATGCGGGGCTGGCCGGGGTGGCGGCGTGCGGCGTGCCGATGGTGCTGTGGTCGCTGCTGGTGGACAAGGTGCATCTGCGGCCCTCGACCGGGATTGACTGGACAGCGCCGAAATCGATCCGGGACAGGCTGGATATCAGCCTGGTAAAGCTTGCCGGGCTGTGGGCGACCTGGGGAGCGATCGCGGTCGCTTACTGCTTGGCGCGCTGGTATTGGGATGGCAGCTATCGCTTCGCCATGGAGATGTTGGGGACGGCCGCGCCGTGGCTGTTTGCGCTTTCCATTCCCTATGTGATCTGGCTGGACCGCTATCTGGTGGAGCCGCGCGACGGGGCCTATGCCTTCGGGCAGATCATTGTCGGGGCGGCGGGTAAGCCGGACCGGGTGGAGGTGGAGAACCATTTGCGCAGCTGGCTGGTGAAAGGGTTCTTCCTGGCCTTCATGCTGTCCATCGTGCCGGGGAATTTCGCCGACATGGTGCATTTGGGTGTCGGCAATATATTCGCGGGGCCGGT
>CBHCMH010000077.1:0-7679 GCA_965974445.1 uncultured Rhizorhapis sp. | reverse complement strand
GAGGGAGAAAGCCTCCGGTAGCTGGGCGTTTTCAAACCCTACCCCCGCCCCAAAACCTCCCGCACCCGGCCGGACCGCCGCTCGACCGCCGCCGCATGAATGTCCGGCGCGCAGCACAGGACGCCGAAGGCCGTGGGGTTCTCCCGGTTGAACAGCAGATCCTGTCCCAGCGCGTCGGTCACGACCGCGCCCGCCTCCCGCGCGATCAGCATGGCGGCGGCGATGTCCCATTCATTGCCCCAACGGATTGTCGCGACTAGATCGGCCTCGTCCGCCGCGACCATGGCCATGCGCAGCGCGATGCTGTTGGGCTTGTGAACGGGCATCAGGTCGCGGTCAGCCTTCGGCAGCTGGTCGGCAGGCACCCGAGCGCCAGGGAAGATGGAACGGCTGCTGGCGGCCAGCGGCACGCCGTTGCGCCACGCCCCGACGCCCTTGCGCGCCGTCCACATCTCGCGCCGCGCCGGCGCCGCGAGCAGTCCCAGCACCGGTTCGCCTTGCTCCACAAGCGCGACCGACACTGCCCAACCCGGCCGGCCGCGCAGATAATCGCGGGTTCCATCAATAGGGTCCACCACCCAGATGCGCTCATGCCGCAAGCGCACCAGATCGTCCGCCGTTTCCTCCGATAGCCAGGCCGCACTGGGATCGATCGCGCCCAGCCGCTCGCGCAGCAGCCGGTCAGCCTCGATATCCACCTCGCACACCGGATGACCGGGCGATTTTTCCCACTGCTTCACTTGCGAATCGCCTGGCCGCCAAAGCGCCATCGCCATATCCGCCGCCTCCCGGACGGCGGCGACAGCCTGGTCGAGCAGTGTATCAGCCACCAGCGACCATCATCCCGTCAATGCGAAGGGTGGGCACGTTAACACCGTGCCGGAACTCCAGGTCATTGGCCGCGGTCAGCTCGGCGAACATGTCGAGCAGATTGCCCGCAATCGTGATTTCCGCCACCGCCGGGCCGGTCGCGCCATTCTCGATCAGGAAGCCCGAAGCGCCCCGGCTATAGTCGCCCGTCACGCTGTTGACGCCCATGCCGATCAACTCGGTGACGTATATGCCGCGCTTGACGTCGGCCATCAGTGCGCCGGGGCTCATGCTGCCCGGCTCCATATGAACATTGCTCGCGCTTGCCCCCGGCGCGCCGCTGACTCCACGGCTGGCATGGCCGGTCGGCTGCAGCCCCAATTGCCGCGCCGATGCGCTGTCCAGCAGCCATCCGGTCAGGACGCCATCCTCGATCAGGGCGGAACGCTTTGTCGGCAGCCCCTCCCCGTCAAAGGGGCGCGAGCGCAGGCCACGGGGGCGCTGCGGATCATCGATGATGTTGATCCCTTCGCGGAAGATCCGCTTGCCCAGCGATTCGAGCAGAAAACTCGCCTTGCGCGCGATGGCCGATCCGACGATGCCGCCGATCAGATGCCCGACAAGGCTGGACCCGATGCGCGGATCGAAGATCACCGGCATCTGCCCGCTTTCGATCTTCACCGGGTTGAGCCGCGCTACCGCCCGCTGACCGGCGCGATGCCCGATGCTGTCCGCCCCCTCAAGGTCAGCCAGATGCCGCACCGAATGGCTGGCATAATCGCGCTGCATGTTCAGGCCCTCGCCTGCCAGCACGCTGGCGTAGCAGCTATGCGAGGTTCCGGCATAGCTGCCCGAAAAACCATGGCTGGTGGCAAGCGCGATATGGCTGCGCCCTGCGCCCGCGCCCGCGCCTTCGCTATTGGTGACGCCCATGACGCTCCGCGCCGCGTCCTCCGCCGCCAGCGCACGTTCCTTCAGCGCCTCGGGCTCGGGATCTTCCTTGTCGGCCAGATCCAGCCCGTTGGTCTTCTTGCGAAGCAGCAAGTCCTCCGGCGCCAGCCCGGCATATTGATCCTCGGGAGCCTCCTGCGCCATGGCGAGCGCCCGTTCGGCGAGCTTCGCCAGCGCATCGGCCGACATGTCGGAGGAGGACACCGTCGCCGACCGCTTCCCGGCAAAGACCCGAAGGCCGATCTCCTCGCCCTCGGACCGCTCGACATCCTCCAGCACGCCAAGGCGCATATGCACCTGGGTAGAGGCATCGCAAACATAAATGGCATCGGCGGCGTCAGCGCCGATACGGCGGGCCGCTTCGACAATCTGTTCGGCGCGCTTCTGGGCTTCTTCGAGATTCAGCATGACAGCGCCCTAATCCTGATTGCGCGGAAGGTCAAAGGCGACGGGGTGGGATAATGAAGGGTGGGGATTGGTCAGCATCATTCTCCCTCTCCGGACTGTTGCATAATTCGCCCACTCAAGAATTTTCGTCGTTCCCGCGAAGGCGGGAACCCATCTCCCAACGTAAAAGCACGCGGTTGGCTCAGGAGATGGATCCCCGCCTGCGCGGGGATGACGGTAAAAAGGAATTTCGCAACGATCCCCTAAAAGGGGAGAGGGATTGTTCCGCCCTCACCCAACCCCCTCAACCCAATGCCGCAGCAGCCAGTGCGCCACGGCTATAGGTGGCGGCGCAATAAAGGGCGCATCCGGATCGCCAGCCAGCGCCGCCCGCACCCCGTCGGCATCGACCCACATGGCATCCTCGATCTCGGTCGTATCCAGCGTCAGCGCCGGATCGTCGGTTTGCCCGATGCAGGCGATCATCAGCGAGGAGGGAAAGGGCCAGGGCTGGCTGCGCACATAGCGGACGCTGTGCACGCGGATGCCCGCTTCCTCCCATAATTCGCGCGCCACCGCCTCCTCGATGGCTTCGCCCGGCTCGATGAAACCGGCAAGCGCAGAATAGCGCCCAGCGGGAAAACGCGCCTGCCGCCCGACCAATATCTTGCCCCGATGTTCGGCCAGCATGATCGTGACGGGATCGACGCGCGCAAAATGCTCCGCCTCGCACCCGCCGCAACTGCGGGACCAGCCTGCTTTCGTGACATGCGTCGGCATGCCGCAATTGGCGCAAAAGCCATGGCGTTTGTGCCAGTCGATCATGCTCCGCGCACAGCCATAAAGCGCCAGCGCTTCCGGACGGAGCAGCGGGGCCAGCCTCCATACAGCGGGTGCAAAAGCCGCCCCATGGGGTATCTCGGACCGCAGTTCCGCAAACACCGGCCCCCGTTCGTCCACGCCCAGAAGGATCATCTGCTGAAGGCTCGCGCCGGGGGGAAGGCTGGTCCAGGCCAGATCTCCATCCTCACCGGCCACGGGGTCCAACCCGTCAAGCACCAGCAGCCGCGCGCGCGGATCGGCCAGCGCCTCGGCAAGCCGCGCGGGATTCGTCCGGATCTGATCGGCGCGGTCGAGAGTGCCGCCTGCAAACCCCTGCACCTTCATCTACGAACCATATCGGCTGATCTTCGCGGCATTCTGCACTTCCTCCATTACCGCGCGTGCGGCCTTGGCAAACAGCGTCGGCAGGCCCGCCGCGCCGATATTGTCGATCGCCCACCATTCCCCGGTCTGCCCCGCCATGCAATCCCCCTCGGCATGCAGCCATTCGACCTGCAGGTTGAGCGAGAAATGCGTGAAGACATGAAAGACCGGCGTTGAGAGCCGCTGCCAAGACCCGCTTACAGGCGGCGCATAGGGCGGCTCGACGCCCCATTCGGATGTCGGCAAGGCCCGCATGCCGCCGAGCAGCCCCTTGCCCGGACGCCGCACCAGCCAGACATGCTCCTCCTTCTGCAGCCACCAGACAAAACCCTGCCGTTCCGGCCGCGCCTTTTTCGCGACCTTGACCGGATAGGCGACCGGATCGTCCCTCCCCTTGCAGCCGTCGCTGAGCGGGCAAAGACCGCAGAGCGGGTTGCGCACGGTGCAGATCGTCGCGCCCAGATCCATCATCGCCTGCGCGAAATCCCCGGCCCTTGCGTCCGGCGTGATGCGATCCGCCGCCGCGCGAATCTCCGCCCTTCCCTGCGGCAGCGGCGTATCAATGGCGAAGAGCCGCGCCACCACCCGCTCGACATTCGCATCGACCACCACCGCCCGTTCGCCGAAGGCAATCGCTGCAATGGCGGCGGCGGTATAGGCTCCGACGCCCGGCAGCTTCAGCAATTCCGCCTCGCTCGCCGGAAAGCGCCCGTCATGCTCGCCTGCCACGACGCGCGCGCAGGCCAGCAGATTGCGCGCCCGGGCATAATAGCCAAGCCCGGCCCATGCGGCCATCAACTCGCCCTCATCGGCCTCGGCAAGCGCCGTCACGTCCGGCCAGCGCTCGGTGAATGTCTCGAAATAGGGCTTCACCGCCGCGACGGTCGTCTGCTGCAGCATGATTTCCGACAGCCACACACGGTAGGGATCGGGCGCATTGCTCCCCGGCGGCGCGCGCCACGGCAGCTTGCGGGCATGCCGATCGTAATGCGCGAGGAGTCGGGGCGCGAATAGGTTCATTTTACTCCACAAAAAAAAAGAAATTTAGCGTCCAGCCCATCGACCAACATCGCCCCGCTATGCCATGATAATCCCGATGACGAAACGCCCAGACGAGAACAGGGAGAAGGACGAGCGCCCACGCGGCGGCCCGGCGCGCAATATCGCGGACATCGTGCCCAATATCGGCCGCGCCGCCTTCCGCCGATTCGGTTTTGTCCAGAGCAGCATCGTCACCCGCTGGGACGACATTGTCGGCAGCCAATATGCCGAAGTCTCCGCTCCCGAATCGATCCGCTTCCCCGCCGGACAAAAAGCGGACGGCACGCTCAACCTTATCGTCGCCAGCGGTTTCGCGCCGATGATCCAACATGTCCTTCCCGAAATCATCGACCGAGTGAACCGCTTCTTCGGCTACAACGCCGTCGCTAGGGTGGCGATGCGCCAGGGGCATGTCGAACGGCGCGAACCCGAACGCCGCCCGCCGCCAAAAATGCTGAAGCCCGTGCCCATGGACCTGGGCGAAGGCCTGCGCGACATCGGCGATCCGGAACTCCGCTCCGTCCTCGAGTCCCTGGCGCAAGGCCTTGCCAATTCCAGCGGGCCGCCCAAGATTGGCGGGTAAATGACGATAATTCTCCACCGTCATGCTGAACTTGTTTCAGCATCCATAGGGAGGAACGATAGAGCCTCTATCCCAGCGCTTATGGACCCTGAATCAAGTTCAGGGTGACGCTTCACTAAACGGAATCCCGATGACCCTGCCCACATTCCTGACCCTCGCCGCCGCGCTCGCCTTCACCGCCACCCCCGCCCTCGCGCAGAAGATCGACTGGACCAAGCGCACGTCCATGACGAACATTGGCGGCTATGTTGTCGGCAATCCCGACGCCAAGACGCGCCTCGTCGAATATATCAGCTACACCTGCGGCCATTGCGCCGAGTTCACCAACAAGGCGGAGGCCCCGCTGAAGGTCAACTGGATCGCCCGGGGCACGATCAATGTCGAAATCCGCAACGCCGTACGCGACCGCTATGACCTGACGGCGGCGCTGCTGGCCCGTTGCGGCGGCCCCACCAAATTTTTCGGCAACCATCAGGCGCTGTTCGCCAATTTCGACAAGTGGATGAAGCAGGTCGTCGCCTATGACGCAAAGGAACGCCCCGCCCCCCCCCCGGGTGGTGCCGCCCTGGCGGACCGTGCGGCGGGCACCGGCCGGTATGCGCGGAGGCAGAAGCGCGGCTTCTCCCCCGCCCAGCTCAAGACCTGCCTTGCCGACAAAGGCGCGCGCGAAAAGGTGCTGGCGATGACGAAGCAGGCATGGGAAGGCGACAAGATCAGCGGCACGCCCAGCTTCATCGTCAATGGCCGCCTGCTGGACGGCGTGCATGACTGGACGGGGCTGGAACCCGCATTGCCCGCCGTTGGCAACTGAAGTAGATGCATCAATCAGAAGAAAAATATCCGGAGCCTGCTTACCCCATGAAAAAACTGACCTTGATGTCTTCGCTGGTCCTCGCCCTTTCGCTCGCCGCATGCGGAGACAAGGACGCCACTGCCGAAGGCGCGCCCAGCGGCGAACCCATTGCGGCGGTCGCCGCCCCGGCGGGCACGACCTGGGCGGACACGGTCAAGGCAACGCCCGAAGGCGGCTTCGTCATGGGCAACCCCGACGCCCCTATCAAGATCGTCGAATTCGCCTCGCTGACCTGCAGCCATTGCGCCGAATTTTCGGAAAAGGGCTTTCCGGCCCTGCGCGACAAATATGTAAACAGCGGCAAGGTCAGCATTGAACTGCGCAACTATGTCCGCGACCCGCTGGACATGACCGCTGCCCTGCTCGCCCGCTGCGGCGGGGCAGAACCCTTCTTCCCGCTCTCGGAACAGCTTTTCGCCTATCAGCCGACCCTGTTTGAAAAGGCGCAGGGCATGGGCGAGGCCGGGTACAAGGCCGCGATGGAATCGCCCCCGCAGGAACGCTTCGTGAAACTGGCGCAGGGCGCGGGCCTCATCGAATTTGTCATGCAGCGCGGCATCAGCGAGGATCAGGCCAAGCAATGCCTGGCCGACAACAAGGCGGCGGAAAAGCTGGCCGAAGGCGTGCAGAAGGATAGCACCCAATACCAGATCGAAGGCACGCCGACCTTCCTCATGAACGGGCAAAAGCTCGACAATGTCTCGTCCTGGGCTCCGCTGGAGGCCAAGTTGCGCGAAGCCGGGGCCTAATTGCGAGGGGAGGGGGACCTTTTCCTGACACGTCACCCCGGCGAAAGCCGGGGTCTCCCTAATCTTGGTCGCGCCCTGCCTTGGGCGATTCCGGCTTTCGCCGGAATGACGGATAGCGTGGCGGGTTCCACCCCATGCAGATAAAGCGCCTCAAACTCACCGGCTTCAAAAGCTTCGTCGATTCCGCCGAGCTCCGCATCGAGCCGGGCCTGACCGGCATTGTCGGCCCCAATGGCTGCGGCAAGTCCAACCTTCTGGAGGCGATCCGTTGGGTCATGGGCGAATCCAGCGCCAAATCCATGCGCGGTGGCGGTATGGAGGATGTGATCTTCGCCGGGACGACCACTCGCCCGCAGCGCGATTTCGCCGAGGTCTGCATCCTTGCCGAGCGCGAGGCCCATGAAATCACCGGCCCCGTTGCCTCGGGCGAGGCGGGCGAGCTGGAAATCATGCGCCGGATCGAGCGCGGCGCGGGCAGCGCCTACCGGGCCAACGGCCGCGATGTCCGCGCCAAGGACGTGGCCCTCATCTTCGCCGACGCCGCCACCGGCGCGCACAGCCCGGCGCTGGTCAGCCAGGGCAAGATCGCGGCCGTCATCGCCGCCAAGCCCACCGAGCGGCGTATGATGCTGGAGGAAGCCGCCGGAATCGCGGGACTCCACGTCCGCCGCAAGGATGCCGAGCAGAAGCTGCGCGCCACCGAAACCAATCTCGCCCGGCTGGACGACATCCTCGCGGACATGGACAACCGCGCCAATGCCCTGCGCCGTCAGGCCAAGGCGGCGGAGCGCTACACCCGCCTCACCGATCAGATCCGGCTCGCGGAGGCTCGCCTGATCTACGCGCGCTGGCGCGACGCCGCGAAAGCCGCGGACGCCGCCCGCGCCGAGGCGAAGCAGGCCGAAACGCTGGTCGCCACCGCTCACGAGGCCCAGCAAGCCGCCGCCGCCTACCAGAATGAAGCGGCCAAGCAGCTCGCCATCCGCCGCAGCGAGGCACAGAAAGCCCGCGACGCCGCCAATGAAGCAGGGCACAAGCTTTCCGCCCTGCGCAGCGAACAGGCGAGCCTCACCCAGCGCCTCACCGACCTTGAGGCCCA
>CBHCMH010000076.1:0-7695 GCA_965974445.1 uncultured Rhizorhapis sp. | reverse complement strand
AAGGTGTTCGAAGCGATCTCCGGCGGAGCGGCGCAAAGCTGGCAGTTGGACCATCGCTGGAACACGATGGCGCAGGACAGCTTCGACTTTGGCTTTGCCGTCGACTGGATGCGCAAGGATCTGGGCCTCGCGCTGGAGGAGGCGCGCGCCAACGGCGCCACCCTGCCCCTCACCGCGCTGGTCGATCAATTCTATGCCGATGTGCAGGCCATGGGCGGTAATCGGCAGGACACCAGCGCTTTGGTCCGGCGGCTCACCCGGGCATGAGGGGTGTTACTGCCATTATCTCGTCATCCCCGCGAAAGCGGGGACCCAACTCACCCCAACCTCCTGCGTCGCGCCAAGAGCGCAGATGGGTTCCCGCTTTCGCGGGAATGACGTATTGAATTGATCGGCGATTTCATGAGTTTTTTTTCGTCGCACCCTAAATGGGCCGCTCGCCTTCTCACCCTCGCTCTCCTCGCCCTGCCCTCCCCTGCCCTAGCCAGCGGTCTGATCGACAATGTCAACGGCTTCACTCTGGACGAGAATGGCAAGGTCGTCCGCTTCGAAGCGCTGCTGATCGACGATGAAGGCAAGGTCGAAAAGCTCCTGCAGCGCAAGGACAAGCGGCCCGAAAAGCTCGATTTCCACACGGACGGCAAGGGCCGGACGCTGATGCCTGGCTTCATCGATTCCCATGGCCATGTCATGGCGCTTGGTTTCCAGAGCCTCACGCTCGACCTCAGCAGCGCGAAATCGCTCCTCGAGGCGCTGACGATGGTGAAGGCCTATGCCGAAGCGAACCCTGGCCGCCGCTGGGTCATCGGCACCGGCTGGAACCATGAAGCCTGGGGCATGCGCCGTTTCCCCAACGCAGCCGACCTTGACGCCGTCCTTCCAGACACGCCGGTCTGGCTGGAACGGGTCGATGGCCATGCGGGCTGGGCGAACAGCACGGCAATGAACCTTGCCGGCGTCACCGCCGCGACGAAAAGCCCCGCTGGCGGCCGGATCGAGACGGAGGCCGGCCAGCCCAGCGGCCTCTTCGTCGATGCCGCAAAATCCCTGATCGAAAAGGTTGTGCCCGCACCCCTGCCGAAGGAACGCGACCTCGCCTTTGCAAAGGCGCAGCAGAAGCTGCTGGCCCAGGGCGTCACCGCCATCGCCGACATGGGCACCAGCCTTGACGACTGGCAGGTCTATCGCCGGGCGGGCGACCGGGGCAATCTGCGCATTCGCATCATTTCCTATGCAGCCGGCATCGACGCCATGCTGATGGCGGCCGGATCGGAACCGACGCCCTGGCTCTATGACGGCCGCCTCCGCATGATCGGCGTCAAGTTCCGGCTGGACGGCGCGCTGGGATCGCGCGGAGCCTGGCTGAAGGCGCCCTATGCCGACGCGCCGGGTGAGAGCGGCCTGCCGTTGCTGAGCGGATCGCAACTCCGCAACCAGATGAGCCGCGCCGCCATGGACGGCTTTCAGGTCGCCGTTCATGCTGTCGGGGACCGTGCGAACGCGGAAACGCTGGACGCGATCGACGAACTGGCTGAAACTTATAAAGGCGACCGGCGTTGGCGCATTGAGCATGCCCAGATCATCGACCCCGCCGACCTGCCCCGCTTCGCCCGCAATGGTGTCATTGCGTCAATGCAGCCGCTGCACCAAACCAGCGACTGGCGCATGGCCGAGGCGCGCATGACCAGGGACCGGCTGGGTGGAGCCTATGCCTGGCGGTCCATGCTGGGCAATGGCGTGCCCCTGGCCTTCGGGTCGGACGTGCCGGTGGAACCCGCCAATGCCTTTGCCGGGATCGCCGCCGCGATGACGCGGGAGGACGGGGCGGGTGAACCCTTTGGCGGCTGGATGCCCGATCAGCGCATTTCGCTGGAACAGGCGCTCAAGGCCTATACCGTCACCGGCGCGTTCGCCGCCCGCGCCGAAGACCGGCTGGGATCGCTCATGCCCGGAAAAAGCGCCGACTTCCTGCTGCTCGACACGGACATCAGCATCGCCGCGCCTTCCGAAATCCGGGCGGCGTCAGTGCAGGAGACCTGGGTCGGGGGCAAGCCGCAATATGTCCGCAAGGATGGGCCATGACCGCGATCAGGCTCACCACCAAATATGTCGAAAAACCATGGGGCCGCACGGGCCTGCCCGCCATCTTCCCCAATCCCGATGGTCGGCGGATCGGCGAAATCTGGTTCGACGGCCCCGAAGGGGAGCACCCGCCGCTACTCGTCAAATATATCTTCACCAGCGAGAAACTGTCGATCCAGGTTCACCCCAATGACGCAGAGGCGCGCGAGCGCGGCCTTCCCGGCGGCAAGGAGGAATGCTGGTATATCCTCGATGCGGAACCCGGCGCGACGCTCGGCATCGGTCTCAAGCGCCCGTTGAACGCGGAGGAACTGCGCGCCGCCGCGCTGGACGGCTCGATCGAGGCGCTGATGGACTGGAAGCCCGTAAAACCCGGCGACTTCTTCTTCATTCCGGCCGGCACCGTCCACGCCATCGGCGCTGGCATCACCCTGGTCGAGGCGCAGCAGAATGTCGATGTGACCTACCGCCTCTACGACTATGGCCGCCCGCGCGAACTGCACCTGGACGACGGCGTGGCGGTGAGCCGGGCGGAACCCTATCCCTTCCCGGCCCGGAATGTGCCCCTGGGAAGCGAAGCCTGGCTGATGTCCGGCGAGCCTTTCAAGCTGGCGATGAAGACGCTGGAGGTTGGCGAGACGCTCACCCTTCCCTCCCCCGCCTGGTTCATTCCGCTGAGCGGCGCGGGAAGGATCGGCGGGCAGGACTGGCACGGCAGCGAATGCTGGCTGACGAAGAGCGAGACGGAACTACGGGCGCGCGAGAAGGCGAATGTGCTGATTGCAGGGTTGTGAACACGATGTTTTGCGAGGTGAGTGGACGTAAAAACCCGTCTGAGGCAAAGCCGAACCGGGAGAGGGGAAATACCGGATTCCGCTGCTGAGAGGGCAACCGGCAGATCCCTCTCCCCGGCCCCTCCCCTGAAGGGGAGAGGGAGATCATGTCTCCTAGAGCAGACTGCTAGAGCAGACTGCAGAAAATCAGAATCAATTTCCGTTCGTGTCGAGCGCTTCGACTGCCTGCCAAGGCAGTCGCTCAGGATAAACTTGCCTACGGCAAGTCGAAACACGCTGCGTCCCCTCCAACGTCCCTCGACTACGCTCGGGACGAACGGATGTGGTTCAGATTAAACCCACGCAGCTCTAATCAACCCACATTGCTCATTCATTCCGGGCTTGCAGGACTGATCCAAGCCTACAGAACGGCCAAAAGCCTGGCCAGGATGGGGTCCTTCGACCAGCCCGGCCCGACGATGCGCCGGACTTCGATGGCCGGAATGTCGCCATCAAATGCGACGCGCTTCAACCCGCCAAAACGTATGAGTTCGTCCGCCGACGATTCGAACATGCATGAAAAGCCCAGTCCGTTACGCAAGCTCGTCAGGACTTGAACATAATTGTCGCTTTCGGTCGCAACGGCGCATTGGCTCAATCCTGCCTGCTCCATGGCCTGATCGATCAGCAGGCGCAGGGCATTGCGGGGGCCATGCCGGATGATCGGGAAATTCAGCAAGTCGGCCGGCGAAACCTGTTCCTGCTGGGCGAGAATGTGATCCCGCGCCACGAAAAAGCCGAGCGGCTCATGCCACATCAGCGTCGATTCCATCTGCGCGGGCGCCTCCAGCGCGTAGAAAAAGCCGATATCGACCGTACCGTCCCGTATTTTTTCGCCAAGCGGGCCTGCCGTGAAAATGTCCAGGTCCAGTTCAATATGGATATCCGGATCCTCCTCCTCGAACTGGGCAAGCGGTTCCTGAAAATAGCGGAGAATATGGCTGTGCGCGGAAATGACAAGCTTCCGCGCTTGAGGGGCGGGGTCCGGCACGGCCATTTCAGCCATCAGCGCATCCAGAGCGCGCAGCACCTTTGAGGCGTGCAGAAAGGCCCGCTCGCCATCAGGGGTCAAACGGGACGCCCCACCCCTGACCCGTTCAAATAATGGGTGGCCAAGCCGTTCTTCCAATTGCCGTACATGATCGCTGATCGCCACCTGCGATACGCCGATCTGACGCGCGCACGCGCGGAAACTGCCATGTTCGACGATTTGCGCGAATATCTCGAGCTGGCGGAGTGTGATTGCGGCCATTCACTGTGTGATAAGTGAAAACTTTCCTCCCGTTAAGCAAAAACTTCTCTCCTGATCTCAGTATGTGATAAGTTTTTGCTTACCTCATGCTGACGTCAGAAAGAATCGCCAATTCAAGCCCGCCGGTCCATGCGGATTGGATTGATCTTCAACCCTGGGCCGCGACGGAGGGAAATCCCATGGTTCAGGACTGGGAATGGACCGTGCTGGGCCGGGCAATCTCTCCCAGAGCCTCGCCTGCATGAACGGGGCTCGCGCCGGTGGCCAGGTCGCTCAATGATATGATGCCGACTAACCGCTTTTCCCGATCTACTACCGGCAGGCGGCGAACCTGGATGTCCACCATATTGTCCAGCACTTCATCGACATCCTCGTCGTCGAAGCAGTAGCGGACTTCATTGCTCATCACTTCCTGCACCGGTGTAGAGGGTCCACGGCCGCGGGCGACGGCCCGGATCGCGATGTCGCGGTCGGTAATCATTCCGACCAGTTTTTCATCCTTGGCCACCGGAAGCACTCCGGCATCAATGTCCGCCATCGTCGTCGCCGCCTCCTGAATCGGTTCGCCGGCATTCACAACGCGCACATCGCGAGACATGCATTCCTTCACTTTCATCTGGCCTCTCCTGGCATAGGGTTCTTGCATGACAAGAAGGGATGCAGGCACCGCCGGTTCCATTGGAATCGCGAACAATTGGGAGTGATCAACGATCGGGGAGGGTTTGCCGCGCTATGCCCCAGCCGGACAGCGAGCGCCCGCGCGAACGCTCCAGCAGCAGCGCGACGTCCCTCAGCGTGAAATGCGAGGCCCTATCAATGGCGTCCAATTCGTCCCAGGCGACCGGCGCGGCGACAGGCGCGTCCGGCCGGGCGCGGACCGCATAGGGCATGATCGCCGTCGATCCGCGCTGGTTGCGCAGCCAATCGACGAAGATGCGGCCCTTGCGCTTTGCCTTCGACATGGTGGCCGTGAAGCGATCCGGCTCGGCCTCGGCCAGGGCGGTTGCGAAACGCCGGGCGAAATCGGAAACGCGCAGCCATTCCGCCTCGGGCGTCAGTGGCACGATCACATGCAGGCCCTTGCCGCCGGTCAGCATCGGAAAGCTCACCAGCCCCATGTCGGACAGGTGACGGCGCAAATCCTTCGCCGCCCGTTTCACCATGCCGAAGCCCAGGCCCTCGTCGGGATCGAGGTCGAAGACCAGCCGATCGGGCTTCTCCACATCGCTGGCGGTGGAACCCCAGCCGTGGAATTCGATGGTGCCCATCTGCACGCAGGCCGCGATGCCGTCCGCATCGCTGACGCAGATATAGGGCTGCTTGCCGCCGTCCTTTTCCTTGATCTCGACATGATGGACATGCTCGCCGAAGGTTCCGGCATCGTGCTTCTGGAAAAAGCATTTCTTGCCGCGCCCCTGCGGACAGCGCACCAGGCTGATCGGCCGGTTCGCCATCCAGGCAAGCATGAGGGCGGAAACGGCGGCGTAGTAATCCGCCAGATCGCCCTTGCTGATGCCTGATCCGGGAAAGATGATGCGGCCGCGATTGCTGATCTTGACGTTGCTCGGCGGCGCAGCGGTATCGGGCATTGTTGCGGGCCGTTCGGCCATGACATCCTCCGCCGCCTTGTCGTTTCTAAGGCCAATGAAGCTCGCATGGCGGACGGCACCGTCGGCGGTGAATTCCGCGAAGGCGACTTCCGCCACCAGCTTTGGCGCCACCCAGCGCACCCCGCGCCGCGCCGCCGCCGGCACATCGAGCGGCGGAGACTTGCGGGCGATCCTGTCCATTTTCCGGCGCAGCTCGTCGAGCGTGCCGGCGTCAAAGCCAGTGCCGACGCGCCCCGCATAGCGTAGTCCGTCGGGGCCATATTGCGCCAGCAGCAGGGAGGCGAAGGGCCGCGCCATGGTCGCGCTCGGGGACCAGCCGACGATGACGAATTCCTGCCGCAGCGTGCATTTGACCTTCAGCCAGTTCATCGTGCGGCGGCTGGCATAGGGCGCATCGGCTCGCTTGGATAAGATGCCCTCCTGCCCGTTGTCGCACATGGCGCGCAGAAGCTGCTCGCCCCCGCCAACAATATGTTCGGCATATTGGATGGGATTATCGCGGTTTTCCGGCAGAAGGCTGCGGAGCCTGTCCTTGCGCAGGATGTTGGGCGATCCGAACAGGTCCTCGCCGTCCATTTCCAACAGGTCGAAGGCAAAGAAGGTCAGCCCCTTGCCCCCCTGTTTCAACGCGGCCTGGAGCCCCGAAAAGTCGGGCTTGCCCGCCGCGTTCAGCCAGACGACCTCGCCGTCGATCAGCGCGGAGCCAGCCTCTATGTCCTTCGCCGCCGCGACGATTTCAGCAAATTTGTCGGACCAGTCCAGCCCCGAACGGGTAAAGGCGCGCGCCGTCCCCCTGCCAATGGCGAGCAGGCAACGATAGCCGTCATATTTCAGCTCGTGCAGCCATTGATTGCCCGCCGGCACATGGTCGACCAGCGTCGCCAGCTGAGGCGGGCGGAATTTCGGGGCCTTCAGGCTGCCCCTCGTCCGGCGCGTCGCTGCATTGGCCGTCGCGCGCGGTTTTTCGTTGCTGGCGATCTCCTGCATCGTCCGGCCGGTCTTCACACTGGTGAGCGCCCGGCCGGTCAGCGCATCGGCGGCCCCGGCATATGCGTCCTCGACCTTGCGGAGCAGCCAGTTCTCCCGCTTCTCGCCCGGCTTTTCCTTCAACCGGATCAGCAGCCATTCGCCCTGCATGCGCTCGCCATGCAGGATGAAATGCAGATGGCCTTTCTCCAGATCGTCGGCCGACTTGCCCTTTACGGGTTCCCAGCGGCCCCGGTCCCACAGCATGACGGTGCCGCCGCCATATTCCTTCTCGGGGATGGTGCCTTCAAAAGTCGCATAGTCGAGCGGGTGATCCTCCGTCCGCACCGCCAGCCGCTTGTCGGCGGGGTCCGGGCTTGGCCCCTTGGTCACCGCCCAGCTTTTCAGCACGCCGTCCATCTCCAGCCGCAGGTCCCAGTGGAGGCGGGTGGCGTCATGTTTCTGAACGATGAAGCGGTTGCCCTTGCTGCGCGGAACCTTGCCGCGTGGCTCGGCCGTTTTCGCAAAATCGCGCTTGGCGTTGTAGAGGGCAAGGGGGTCTGCCGTCGCCGCCATGGCTCATGCCCTTTTCCGGGTCCCGGCCGCAGGTTTGGCGGGGGCGGGCTTCGCCTTGTCCGCGCTGCCTTTCCGGGCGGCAGGCTTTTTCGCAGGCGCTTTGGCAGGCCCGGGACCTTCCGGCTTCTCGATTGACTTCTTGAGCGCCGCCATCAGGTCGATGACGTTGGCGCCGCTCGGCCGGGCCGGTTCCTCTTCCGGCGTCACCTTGCCGCCCTTGGCCTTGAGCTTGCGGGCGACCAGCTCTTTCAGAGCATCGACATAGCGGTCGTGAAAGGCTTCCGGCTTGAAGGGCGCGGTTTTCTTGCTGATCAGCGTTTCGGCTAGTTCCAGCAGTTCTTCGTCCGGCTCGACATCGCCGATGTCGCGGAAAAAG
>CBHCMH010000075.1:0-7836 GCA_965974445.1 uncultured Rhizorhapis sp. | reverse complement strand
CTTATTCACGCCTGTGGGTCACACCCGGCATGCCGCGTGCGTTCACTGTTCGGGCACGCTTCAGCTTCTGATCTTCCGATCAGAGTATAAGTCAGCCTGAAAGGGCCGCCGGCGATCCCCCTCGCGGGCGGCCCAATTTTTTGGATAATCGATGACGAAGGCCACACTGCTCCGTATCCATCGCTATGCCGGCTTGCTGGCCGCGCTGTTTCTGTTCGTTCAGGCGCTGACGGGATGCCTGCTGGTCTATCGCGACGCCGCCGCACGGTTGATCGATCCGGCGGGAATGCAGCGGGATACGGTGGGCGGCATGGCCTCCCTGGCCAGTGTCCTTTCAGCCGCCAGGGCTGTCGAGCCGACCGCCGCCATCGAGAGAATCTATTATCCGGCATCGAAGCAAGGCACCTTTCTGGTGCAGATGCACGACGAGGCCGGCAAATTGCGCTTTGCTTCGCTCGATCCCGGCAAAGCCTCTGTCCTGCGGCATGGAGGGTTATGGGCTTTCCCGGTGGAGGCGGCGTTGCGGGTCCATTATACTTGGCTTGCCGGAAAAACCGGTACCGCCGTCGTGGTCCTTTCGGGCTTCTGTCTACTGACGCTCGGCATCAGCGGCATTTCCTTCTGGTGGCCGCGCCGCCGTCAATTTCTGAAAAACCTGGAGATCCGCACGCATCTGTCCGCCCGGCTGGTCCTTCGTCAGGCTCATCGCACGGCAGGCGTTCTGGTTTCGCCGATCCTGGCGCTGATGGCCGTCACCGGCCTGATGATCGCGATCCCCATCCTGCTCGAAGCCGATGCCGGTGCGGTGGGCACCACCATCATCCACCCTTCGACGGCCAGGGGCGTGGCGCTCGCGCAGGCGCAATTTCCCGGCGCATCGATCCGCGACATCCGTTTTCCGGATGCCACCCATATCGCGGTCAATTTCAACGCCCCGGAACGCAACAGCCGCGCGGTGCACAAGGCAAGCGTGGACTTGACGAGCCAACAGGTGGTGAACAGCCAGAACGCTGCTCAGGACCGGGCCTTGTGGGTCATCGCCCTGCCCCTGCACACCGGAGACGCATTTGGAACCGTGGGGCATGTGCTGATCCTGTTGAGCGGAATGACGCTGGCGGGGTTGGCGCTCACCGGCCCACTGATGTGGTGGCAAGCGCGTCGGCGGCCGTCGGCCCGGAAATCCGTCAATTTGAAAGTGGCCAATAAATCATGACGTTATTGTACCGTGCAGATCCCGAACGCGGCCGTGTGTGGCAGGAATATTTTGCCGCTCACGCGCCCGATATTGATTTTTGCATATGGCCCGACATCGGCGACGTTGCGGATGTCCGCTACCTCGCCGCCTGGGCGCCGCCGGCCGATTTCATCGCCAGCCTTCCCAATCTGGAAATGCTGTTTTCGATCGGTGCGGGCATCGATCAGTTCGACATGGGATCGATCCCGGCGCATGTGGGCGTGGCGCGGATGCTGGAGCCGGGCATTGCCCAGGGCATGGTCGAATATTGCAGCCTCGCCACACTGACATTGCACCGGCACATGCTCGACTATCGCGCCGCCCAGGCTGAGGGGCGATGGGCGCCGATGAAGCTGGTCCCGGCCGCCGACCGCCGCGTCGGCGTGATGGGACTTGGCAATCTGGGCAGACAGGTGCTGGAACGGCTGAAGACATTCGGCTTTCCGCTATCGGGTTGGAGCCGGTCCGCCCACGCCATCGACGGCGTTGAATGTTTTGCCGGAGAAGCCGGCCTGCCCCGCTTTCTTGCCCAATGCGATATCTTGATCTGCCTGCTGCCGCTGACGCCGGACACGCGCGGGATATTATGCCGCAAGACCTTTGACCAGCTCCCGAGCGGGGCTGCCATTGTCAACGCCGCGCGGGGCGGTCACCTGGTGGAGCAGGATCTGCTGCCTGCTCTCGATGCAGGTCAGGTTTCCGGCGCCATGCTGGACGTGATGGAGCCCGAACCGCCTGCCGCCGATCACCCCTTCTGGCGGCATCCACGCATCATGATTACCCCGCATGTCGCCAGCATGACGCAAGCGGAAAGCGCGGCTCAGGCGCTGATCGCCAACATTCGCCGGCACCGCGAGGGCAAGCCCGTGGAGGGTCTGGTTAGCAGGGAACTTGGCTACTGAAGCTACCGCATATTTCGTTTTGACGGCCTGCTGGCGGCACGGTTCATGCGCGAAGCACCGCCACGGCAGTTTATGCCGAAAGCTGACAAGAAATGCTGCAACTTGGGATAAACCCGACAACCAATCGGGTGCATATTCCAACCGTCGCATGCCTAAATATGAGGGTCAAAAACAAGCGGCGGCGTAGCGATCGCCAATGCAACAATGGGGATTATATTCCATGACCATGTTCCGGCCCAAATATATCAGCTTTGACTGTTACGGCACGCTTATCCGCTTCCGCATGGCGGAATTTGCGCAAGATTTCATGGCCGACCGGATCGCGGCGGACGACATGGCCGCTTTCTGCAAGGATTTTACCGCCTACCGCTTTGATGAGGTCCTGGGAGCCTGGAAGCCCTATCGCGATGTCATCCGCAACGCGGTCGAACGCACCTGCAAGAAATGGGGCGTGGAATATCGTCAGGCGGACGCCGACAGCATCTATGAAGCCGTGCCCACCTGGACGCCGCACGACGATGTTCCGGGCGGGCTGAGCAAGATCGCCGACAAGATTCCGCTGGTCATCCTCTCCAACGCCATGAACGACCAGATCCACCGGAATGTCGCATTGCTTGGGGCGCCTTTTCACAGGGTCTATACCGCGGAGATGGCGCAGGCCTATAAGCCGCGCCTGCAGGCATTCGAATATATGTTCGACATGCTGGGCTGCGGCCCGGAAGAGATGATGCATGTTTCGTCGAGCTTCCGCTATGACCAGAACTCGGCCACCGATCTCGGATTTGGCTGCCGGGTCTTCGTCGGACGCGGGCATGAACCGTCGAACCCCTTCTACCGCGATGTTGAAATTCCCCATATCGGCTGCCTGCCTGCCGTAGTAGGCCTCTGACCTTGCCCGCGCCCGGCCTCCAGCCTTATCGGCGCACCGTCACGCCGCCTTTCACGGGCGGCGTGAGGGTGGCGGCCCGGGCCTGGCATCCCGTTCAGGACATACTCCGTTGACCAGCAACGACGACTTCCCCTTTTCGCGGCGCGATCTGCTGGGCGGTGGCCTTGCCATGACGGGCGGGCTGCTGGTGCCGCAGGGCGCGCTGGCTGCGGCCAGGCCCACGCGCGGCGGGCGCGTGCGCGTGGCCGGCATGTCGAGCTCCACGGCCGACACGCTCGATCCCGCCAAGGGCGCGCTATCGACCGACTATGTCCGCCATTTCACATTGTACAGCGGCCTGACCGAACTTGACCGCGCCCTCGTCGCCCGCCCGTCGCTGGCGGAGAGCTTTGTGACCAACGATCAGATTCTGTGGCGCTTCCGCCTGCGCAAGGGTGTCGAATTCCATAATGGAAAGAGCCTGACCGCCGCGGACGTCGTCTGGTCCCTGCTGCGCCACAAGGATCCCGCCACCGGATCAAAGGTGGCGGCCATCGCCGAGCAGTTCGTGCAGGTCAGCGCCAACGGCTCCCACGAAGTGCTGATCCGCCTCGCCGGGCCCAATGTCGATCTGCCGGTGATCCTTGCACAGTCTCACTTTCTGATCCTGCCCGAGGGACACAAGAATTTTCGCGTCGCTAACGGCACCGGCCCCTATCGCTGCGTGGAGTTCAAGCCCGGCGTGCGTACCGTCGCGCGCCGCAATCCCAATTACTGGAAGCCGGGGCGTCCTTATCTGGACGAAATCGAACTGATCGGGATCCCGGACGAGGTCAGCCGGGTGAACGCCCTGCTGTCTGGCGACGTGCACCTTGTCAACGCGGTCAACCCGCGGTCAACCCGACGGATCCAGCAATCGCGCGGTCATGGTCTGCTCGAAACCAAATCGGGGCTCTACACCAATCTCATCATGCGGCAGGATCAGCTGCCGACACGAAACCCCCATTTCGTCGCGGCCATGAAATATCTGATCGACCGTCCGCTGATCCGCCGCGCCCTGTTCCGCAATTATGCGACCATCGCCAACGACCATCCGATCCCGCCGTTCAGCCCCTATTTCCGGCCGGACCTGCCGCAGACCGCGCTCGATCTGGACAAGGCGAAATGGCACCTGGCGCGTTCGGGACTGACCGGCGTACGGCTGCCAATGTATGCCTCGCCGGCAGCGGAGGGATCTGTCGATATGGCGTCGATCATGCAGGAATATGGCTCCCGCATCGGACTCAAGCTTGCCGTCAACCGCGTGCCCGCCGATGGCTACTGGTCGACGCATTGGATGAAGCACCCGCTCGGCTTCGGCAACGTCAGCCCCCGTCCCACCGCCGACCTGGTATTCAGCCTGTTCTACAAGTCCGACGCCGCCTGGAATGAATCGGGATGGAATAACCCGCGCTTCGACAGGCTGCTCGTGGAAGCACGCGGCGAAGCCGATCAAGGGCGGCGGAAGCAACTTTATGGCGAAATGCAGGCGCTGGTTCGCAGCCGTTGCGGCGTCGGAATTCCGGTCTTCATCAGCCTGATCGACGGCTACGACCGGCGGCTGAAAGGTCTGTATCCGGTCCCGCTGGGCGGATTCATGGGCTATCGCTTCGCCGAACATGCCTGGTGGGACGGCTGATGGCACAGGCGACTGGAAAAAGCGGCGCACGCACTGCGATCATATTGATCGGCAAGCGCCTGGCTGCGGCGCTGCTAACGCTGCTGCTCGTGTCATTGGTGGTGTTTACCATCAGCGGACTGCTCCCGGGTGACGCGGCACAGGAAATTCTGGGACAAAGCGCCACGCCGCAACAGGTGGAAGCGTTGCGGCATGAATTGGGTCTGGATAGACCGGCGCATGTCCGGTACCTGTCCTGGCTGCACGGCCTGGCCGGCGGCGATGCCGGCATGTCGATGGTTGCGAACCTGCCGGTGAACGAAGTCATCGCAGAGCGTCTGCCCAACTCCCTCGTGCTGGCCGGTCTTACAGCCGCCGTAGCGGTGCCGCTCGCCTTGCTGATCGGCATTGCCTCGGCCATGTACCGGGGCCGGCGGCTCGACCGTGGTCTGAATATCACCACCCTGTCCATGGTCGCTGCGCCCGAATTTCTGGTCGCCACCATTGCCGTCCTGATCTTTTCCGTGAAGCTTCGGCTTCTGCCTTCGATTGCGATGGTGTCGGACGATGCCGACTGGGGCACCTTCCTGCGTAGCTATGCCCTGCCGGTCATTACGCTGTGCGTCGTTGTCATCGCGCAGATGGCCCGCATGACCCGCGCGGCGGTCATCGATCAGCTCAACCACCCCTATGTGGAAATGGCCCTGCTGAAGGGTGTCCCTCCGACACGGATCGTCCTGCGCCATGTGCTGCCCAATGCCATGGCACCGATCGTGAATGCCATTGCGCTGAGCCTGTCTCACCTTCTGGGCGGGGCGATCATCGTGGAAACGATCTTCAACTACCCCGGATTGGCCAGCTTGATGGTCAATGCCGTCACCAGCCGCGACATGCCGCTGCTTCAGGCATGCGCCATGATCTTCTGCGCCGCCTATCTCCTTCTTGTGCTGATCGCCGATGTCGTCGCGATCCTCGCCAACCCGAGGCTGAGAAGCCAGTGAAAACCATCGCCACCCTCCCCTTCTCCGGCAAGCTAGGCCTGTTCCTGATGGCCTTCTGGCTGCTGCTGGCCCTGTTCGGGCCAATGCTGGCGCCCTATAGTCCGGGTTCCTTTGTCGCCTACGACGTGTTCGACGGCATTTCGGCGGAGCACTGGCTGGGAAGCGACTATCTGGGCCGGGATGTTTTCAGCCGCCTCCTCTCGGGCGCGCGCTATACGGTCGGGCTCGCCGCCGCCGCCACATTGATGGCAATCCTCTTGGGAACCAGCCTGGCCCTGACCACCGCCGTCCATGGGGGTTGGGTCGATGAGGCTCTGTCACGCTTCATGGACACGCTGATCTCGATCCCGTCGAAGATTTTCGCGCTTGTTCTCGTTGCGGCCTTCGGCTCCTCGCTCGCTCTGTTGCTGCTGATCGCCACGGTCATTTACGTGCCGGGCAATTACCGCATCGCGCGGTCGCTGGCGGTCAATCTCAATCAGATGGACTATGTTCAGGTTGCCCGCGCCCGGGGTGAGGGCGGCGTGTATCTGGCCGTCCGGGAAATCCTGCCGAACATGATCCACCCGCTGCTGGCCGACATGGGCCTGCGTTTCGTGTTCATCGTCCTGCTTCTCTCCGGCCTCAGCTTCCTGGGGTTGGGCGTTCAGCCCCCCGATGCCGACCTCGGATCGCTAGTTCGGGAGAATATTTCAGGCCTGGGCGAAGGCGCTCCCGCGATATTGGCGCCCGCCATTGCAATTGCGACGCTCACCATCGGGGTCAATCTGCTGATCGATGCCTTGCCGGGCAGAGGGAGGCAAATCACGTGAACAACCATGTTTCAGTGACCGGCTTGACCGTCACCGCCCGCAATGCGGCAGGCGAGGAATTCGCCATCGTCGAGGATGTCAGCTTCTCGATCCCCCGGGGGGAGGTGCTAGCGTTGATCGGACAGTCCGGCTCCGGCAAGACCACCATAGCGCTCAGCCTCATGGGCTATGCGCGGATGGGAACACGGATCGCGGATGGCAGCATTCGCCTGGGCGAGACGGAGATACTTTCACTTGATGCGGCCCAGGTCGCCAACCTGCGCGGCAATCGCATCGCCTATGTCGCGCAAAGCGCGGCAGCGGCCTTCAATCCCTCACGCAAGATCATGGATCAGGTGGTCGAAGCGGCGCTGATCCACAATGTCATGCCGCGCGCGGGAGCCGAGGCGAAGGCGAAGGACTTGTTTCGCGCGCTCGGCCTGCCCTTTCCGGACAGCATTGGGAACCGCTATCCGCATCAGCTCTCCGGGGGGCAGCTTCAACGGTTGATGGCGGCAATGGCGCTCGTCACCGATCCCGAACTGGTGATCCTGGACGAACCGACAACGGCTCTCGACGTGACCACACAGATTGAGGTGCTGCGAGCCTTCAAGAAGGTGGTGCAGGAACGCGGCGCAACGGCTGTCTATGTTTCCCACGACCTGGCCGTCGTGGCGCAAATGGCCGACCGCATCGTCGTGCTGAACCACGGCAAAATTCGCGAGCAAGGCACCACCGGGCAGATTTTGCACGCGCCGCAGGACGATTATACCAAAACGCTGATGGCGGCGGCGCGGCCGGCCATCCGCGAAAGCGCTTCGCCAGAGGCGGCTCCGGTCCCGTTGCTGGAAATTCGCGGGCTGACCGCAGGCTATGGCAAGATCGACGCGCGGGGCGAACCCCGCGTCCCGGTACTGCGTGACATCGACCTCACCATCGAACGCGGGGCCACGGTCGGCGTCATCGGTGAATCGGGGTCGGGGAAATCCACCCTCGCCCGCGTGGTCGCAGGCTTGCTCCCACCAGCCAAGGGCGCCGTGTTGCTGAATGGCAAGCCCCTTCCGCCCGGTCTGTCGGGGCGCAGCCGGGATGAATTCCGCCGCATCCAGCTCGTCTTTCAGAATGCCGACACGGCCCTAAACCCGGCGCATAGCGTCAGTCAGATATTGGGCCGTCCCCTTGAATTCTACCACGACCTTAGCGGCCCCGCAAAAGACAGGCGGATAGCCGAACTCCTGGACATCACCCGCCTGCCTGCAACGCTCGCGGACCGACGCTGCGGCGAACTGTCAGGCGGGCAGAAGCAGCGCATCAACCTGGCACGTGCGCTTGCCGCCGAGCCCGACATCAAAGTATGTCGTAATCGGGCTCGTGTCCTGGTCC
>CBHCMH010000074.1:0-7884 GCA_965974445.1 uncultured Rhizorhapis sp. | reverse complement strand
GAATCAAGTTCAGGTCGAACCGTCGTGTGCCGAAAAGGCACCCCGCATTGCTGACAAGACGCGCCAACCGCGCCGCCGGAACGAAGATGCCGACGGCCCCGATGACGGCTGGAACGGCCCCGTCCCGGATTTTCTCTCCTACGGATTCAGCGCGGCAGTCGCATAGTCGGGCCGGCGCCCGCGTTCTGTTACCCTTCGGCGCTTAGCCACTCGGCCTGGGCTTGCCGCGCAGGAATGTTCAGGATCACCCGGTCCTCCACGTGCTCGATCCAGACGGCCGGAAGACTATGATGCAAGCCGCCGGAGCCGGGATCGGACCGCGTCAGGATGATCGTATCGCCGCGCACGCAATCGACCGTACCGACATGTTTTCCGTCGCTGCCGACGACTTCCATATGTTCCACGACCTTGCCCAAGCGACCCTGTTGGGCCGATCTCTTCTCCCGCCAGCTGCCGAAATTTTCATCGAACATTCGCTGCTTTTCGCGCCGATATTCGTCATAGTCGCGATCCAGCGCCGCCATCTGTCGTTCGCGCCATACCTGATATTCCAGGTCATATTCCCGATCATGCTCGATATAGTCGCTCGCGGGCGACGTTGAGCCCGTTCGGCTGTGGGGATAGGTCATCGGTCCGAAGCCCCTCATCCCCGTTGCTCCGCCGGGAGGGGAAAATCCCAAACGGTAGGCATCGGCGTACCGGTGGTGCATCTGTTCGTCATACTGCCGCCGCCGGTCCGCCTCTTCGTCGCCGAACCAGCTGCGCACCTCGTCGCCGATTCTGTCGAAGAAGTTGCGTTCTTCGATATCATAGCCCGGCGGCGGAGCCTCAACGGAGCCTGCAGGCCCCCGCATCCCTTCCATGGAGGATTTTTCTGCCGCCTGATTCATGCGTAGATCGCGCCTTCGGCGGGGGTGGTGAAGGCGTTCAATGTCTGTGTGACCCATGATGCTCTCCTATTCCATTCCTTGCCCCGTCATCGCGTTCTGGTGCGGAAAAGGGCGTGGACCTTCCTCATTTCAAAACAGAAAAATGGCGGAAATTGTTCCAGGGGCGGTGCAATTCGGCACGTCCACGCCGATATTCATCCCCGCGTAAAAATGCGTTGCAACTGCGGCTTGGCCATGTCTATAGAACCGCCACCGGGGCCGTAGCTCAGTTGGGAGAGCGCGTCGTTCGCAATGACGAGGTCAGGGGTTCGATTCCCCTCGGCTCCACCAGTCCACATTCGACGCATGGCCCGCGCTGTGGACCCGCCCGTCCCGGCGAAGTGCTGTTTTCCACAGTATAGTGGTTAATGAAAATGGGAATTCATTGACACAGGAGGCAGGTGGGAGCACCTTTATTGGCGGCTTCGGCCAGCGGGAGGGACTTCATGTTAGTGGGCTTGGTGCGATCGCTCGCACGGGACAAGTCGGGCGCGAGCACGGCGGAGTACGCCTTGCTTCTTGGTGTCGTGGGCACGGGATTTGTGCTGGCCTCGTTCAATCTGGGCCATGCTATCGCGACCAGTCTCGAAGAATCCGCCAGCCTCTTTTCGCCGCGTCCGGAATTGGCTGCCGCAGCCGCTGCGGCTGCCGCCGCCGTTTCCCCCGGCCAGGATGAAGTTGCGGACAAATCCGGGTCAACAGAGGAACCCCTACCGGGTGCGGGGGCGGCAAAGGGTGCTGGGCTGGCCAAGGCCGGCAAGGCCGCCAAGGGCGGGCCGCCTCGCGATGCCCGCATGAACGCCGTCCATCGGGCCAGTAAATAAGGCTTCAAGGCATATCGCGTCTTTGGCGGACCGGCCCTGCCAGGCAGTTCCCGGCGTACAAACTCTTTCGCGGGCATGTCACATTTTCCTTGCAATCCTATGGATTCGGAATCCATTATGTTGCGGCGCACAATGCCGGTGCAGGCGGCAAAGCAAAGGGAGAATGAATGCCCTTCTACGAAATGCTCGATCAGGGTGGCGCTGTCCGCGACTGTTATGCGGAGGTGCAGAATTGGGTGGAGCAGACGGGCATTGCGGGCCTCAATCGAAGGCTGGAGGAAGCCGAGGCGATATTCCGGCGCATCGGCATTACCTTCGCGGTCTATGGCGAGGGCGGAGACCCGGAGCGGCTCATTCCCTTCGACCTTCTGCCCCGCATTTTCACCGCGTTGGAATGGCGTTCGCTGGACAAGGGGATCAAGCAACGCGCCCGCGCGCTCAATGCGTTTCTGCATGACGTCTATCATCGTGGCGAGATCGTTCGGGCGGGGGTGATCCCCGGCGACCTGGTTTACAGGAACAGCGCCTACAAGCCCGAGATGATCGGCTTTTCACCGCCCGGCAAAGTCTACAGCCACATCGTCGGCATTGACATTGTGCGGACCGGTCCCGGCCGCTTCCAGGTGCTGGAGGATAATTGCCGGACGCCTTCGGGTGTGTCCTACATGCTGGAAAATCGCGAGATCATGACCCGGATGTTCCCGGACCTGTTCGGGCAGGGGCTGGTGGCGCCGGTGGACGATTATCCCGCGCAACTGCTGCAAAGCCTGAAGGAAGTGGCGCCGCCTGCCTGCAAGGGCGATCCGGTCGTCGTGGTGTTGACGCCCGGATCGCTCAATTCCGCTTATTACGAGCACAGCTTTCTTGCCGATCTGATGGGCGTCGAACTGGTCGAGCCGGCCGATCTCTTCGCCGATGAAGGGCGCATCTGGATGAAGACGACGCGCGGCCCCAGGGCTGTCGATGTCATCTACCGCCGGATCGACGATGACTATATTGATCCGCTGGCCTTCAGGCCGGACAGCCTGCTTGGCATTCCGGGCATTTTCAACGTCTATCGCAACGGCGGGGTGACGCTCTGCTCCGCGCCGGGGGCAGGGATTGCCGACGACAAGGCGATCTACGTCTATGTTCCGGCCATGATCCGCTTTTATCTGGGTGAAGAGCCGATATTGGAGAATATACCGACCTGGCAATGCGCCAAGCCGGACGAGTGCGCCCATGTGCTCGACAATCTGCATGAGTTGGTGGCGAAGGAAGTCCACGGGTCGGGCGGCTATGGCATGCTGATCGGGCCGCAGGCGACGCCGGCGCAGGTCGCCCAATATGCCGAGCGGATAAAGGCGAACCCCTCGGAATTCATCGCGCAGCCGACGCTGGAGCTGTCGACGGTTCCGACGCTGGGGGAGGCCGCCATCGTGGAACGCCACGCCGACTTCCGTCCTTTCTGCCTGGTGGGCCAGCAGATGCGCCTGGTACCCGGCGGCCTTACGCGCGTGGCGCTGACCGAAGGCTCGCTGGTGGTGAATTCCAGCCAGGGCGGCGGGGTGAAGGACACCTGGATCTTGCAGGATTGATGCGATGTTAAGCCGAACCGCAGCCAATATCTACTGGATGGCCCGCTATATGGAGCGGGCGGAAAGCACTGCGCGCCTGCTGACCATGGGCCAGCGCATGGCGATCCTGCCCGGTTCCGTCCATCGGGACGAGTGGCGCTCGGTCGTTCGCGTGACGGGGTGCGAGGCGCTTTTTCCCGAAGAAGGGCTGGTCAAGGAAATCGACGTCGTCCAGACGCTCGTGCTGGACGAGGATAATCCAAACTCCATCCGGTCTTGCCTCGCCAGGGCGCGAGCGAATGCGAAGTCCGTCCGCACCGCGCTGACTCAGGACATGTGGGAAGCGATCAACGATGGCTGGCGCAAGCTGGATAGCTATGATGTCAGCGAGGCGCGCCGAGAGCTGCCGGGCTTGATCGATTGGGTAAAGACCCGTGCCTGCACCTTTCGCGGCGCAGCGGATTCAGGTCAGTTGCGCAACGCCGCGCATGATTTCCTGAGAATGGGTGGTTCGCTGGAGCGCGCGCAGATGACCCTTCGCCTGCTGGACGTAAAATATTATGTGCTGTTGCCGGAAACCGAAGTTATCGGCGGGACGCGCGACCATTACCAGTGGACGTCCGTGCTCCACGCGCTGTCGGGCAGCCGCGCCTATCATCATGTTTATGGCGGCGCCTATACGCCCTGGCAGATCACCGATTTCCTGATGTGCAACCGTACCTTCCCGCGTTCGGTGGCGTTCTGCTTCGATCAGTTGCAGTATCGCCTGAACCGGCTGGCTCGGTTTCACGAGGCGCGCGCGGTCTGCCATGACACGATTGCGGAAATGGTCGATAATCTCGATCAACTGGACAAGGGTGAGATATTCAAGACGGGGCTGCACGAAACGGTGCAGAACGGCCTGATGATGACCGACCGCCTGGGGAGGGAAATTGCTGAAGCCTACCATTTCTGAGGACGGCGACCTGCCCCTGCTGATCCGGCATCAGACGCTTTACACCTATGATGGTGGAGCATCGCATGCCGCGATGCTGCTGAAACTCATGCCGCGCGACCATGACGGGCAGAAGGTCGTCCGCTGGTCAGTGGAGGTCAATGACGAGCCGGTCGAAAATTTCGCCTGGAACGGCTATGGCGATGCGGAGGCGTTATGGGTGGGCCATGGTCATATGGACATGGTGAAGATCGTCGCCAGCGGCCTGGTCATCACGAAGGATCGGGCCGGTGTCGTTACCGGCCTGCCAGCCATTCAGCCTGCGATTTTCCTGCGCGACACGCCCTTGACGAAGGCGGACGATGCCATTCGTGCGTTGGTCGATGGGCAAGCGGGGGAGGGCGCGTTGGCGCTGTTGCACGCTTTGTCGGCCAGGGTGCATGAGACGGTTGCCTATAGATCAGGCACGACCAGCGCGGAATCCACCGCGATGGAGGCGCTGGCCCAGCGGAGCGGCGTGTGTCAGGACCACGCCCATATTTTCATCAGCGCCGCCCGCGCCGCAAGCATACCCGCGCGCTATGTGGCGGGCTACATGATTGCCAACAAGGATGCCGAGGCCCTGCATGAAACCCATGGCTGGGCGGAGGCATTTGTAGAGGGGTTGGGCTGGGTCGGGTTTGACCCATCGAACGGCATTTGCGTCACATCCGCCTATGTCCGATTGGCTACGGGAACCGATGCCCATGACGCCGCTCCGATCAGGGGATCGGTCAGGGCTGCGGGCGAGATCGGCATTGACGCCGACGTCCGGATCGCGCACGCCAGCCCGAATGAGGCTGAACAGGTCCAGCAGCAACAGCAATGAGTCGGGGGACTGACGGGCGATGACCTACTGTGTGGCGGTGCGTGTGGACGCGGGCATTGTGATGCTGGCCGACACCCGGACCAATGCCGGGATGGATAATATTTCACGTTTCCGGAAGCTTTTCACTTATGAGGTTCCGGGTGAGCGCGCCATCGGCATCCTGATGTCGGGCAACCTGTCGATCACCCAAGGGGTGAAGACGATCCTGTCGCGCGCGATCAAGGAATCGGCTTTGGACAAGGATGTCGAGACGATCCTCAATTGCGACAGCATGTTCCGCGTAGCCCAACTGGCAGGCGATGCCATGGCGTCGATGCAGGGACGGTACCGCCACACTATCGAAATGCAGGGTGCCGCCGCCGACGCCACGATCATGGTGTGCGGCCAGCGCAAGGGCGGAAAGCCGCGCCTTTACCTGGTTTACAGCGCCGGCAATTTTATCGAGGCGACGGCCGATACGCCCTATTTCCAGATCGGCGAGCATAAATATGGCAAGCCGATCCTGGACAGGGTGATCACGCCGGAGTCATCACTCGAGGAAGCGATAAAGGCGGTATGCGTGTCGATGGATTCCACCATCCGTTCAAACCTGTCCGTCGGAATGCCGTTGGATCTGGCGATCATTGAAAGCGATGCCTGCAGTTTCCGTACTCGCACGCGGATCGAGCCCGACGATGCCCGCTTCGCCGAAATTTCGCAGAGCTGGTCGGCGGCGCTGCGAAAGGGCTTTGAGGATTTGCCGTCCTTCGTGGATTGAGGGCTACGGTTCCGCAGCCGCCCGCCGCTTCCTCCCCGCAAAGAAACTCTATTCCGCCAGTGCTTGCGCTGGCCCCGCTGAAATCCCTATCTCCGACGCTTGAGCGAATCGATAGAGTAACAACCGGAAGGCGCCATGACCGCAACCCATTCCACCCGCATGCTGATCCTTGGTTCCGGCCCCGCAGGCCTGAGCGCCGCCATTTACGGCGCCCGCGCGGGAATGGCGCCGATCGTGGTGCAGGGACTGCAGCCCGGCGGCCAGCTGACCATCACGACCGACGTGGAGAATTATCCCGGATTCCGCGATGTCATCCAGGGGCCCTGGCTGATGGAGGAAATGCAGGCGCAGGCGGAGCATGTCGGTGCGCGGATGATGTACGACCAGATTGTCGAGGTCGATCTTTCCAAGCGTCCCTTCAGGCTGGTCGGTGACGGCGGCGTTGAATATTATGGCGATACGCTGGTCATCGCGACCGGCGCGCAGGCCAAATGGCTGGGCTTGGAGAGCGAAATATTGTTGCAGGGCAAGGGCGTATCCGCCTGCGCGACATGCGACGGCTTTTTCTATCGCGGCAAGAAGGTGGTGGTGATCGGTGGTGGTAACACTGCGGTGGAAGAGGCGCTTTACCTGACCAACCACAGCCATGATGTGACGCTGATCCACCGCCGGGACAGCTTCCGCGCCGAAAAGATCCTGCAGGACCGCCTGTTCGCGCATCCCAATATCAAGGTGCTGTGGAACAAGGCGGTGGAACGCTTTGTGGGCGGCGGTCAGCCCGAAGGGCTGGTCGGCGTTGACCTGCTGGATACTGTCACGGGCGAGAAATCTCACATCGCGACCGACGGCGCGTTCGTTGCAATCGGCCACAAGCCGGCGACCGAGCTGTTCGAAGGGGTGCTTCCGCTCGACGAGGGGTATCTGGTCGTGGAAAAGGGCACGTCAAGCACCAGCATTCCGGGGGTCTTTGCAGCCGGGGATGTGACCGACAAAATCTATCGTCAGGCGGTCACGGCGGCCGGCATGGGCTGCATGGCCGCGCTGGATGCTGAGCGTTTCCTGGCGGAAGCGGATTTCGAGATGGTTGCTGCGGCGGAGTAGCGCTTTACCCGTTCAGTTTGCGGATCAGCGGCTCGCTGCGGATGACTGTATCGTCCGCGTCAAAGACATGCAGCGCGCGTTCCGGGACGGCGGGTTTCTGCCGGCCGAAAAAGCGTTCGAGATCGATCCGCTCGTCAAATGCGACCCCGATCCGATCCTTTCGGCACCAGGCGATCCGTCCAGTGACCGGCGGCAGGTTTCGCAATTCCACTGTGACTTCGCTGTAGACGCGCACCCCGTAAGGGATAACGGCCAGGATGCCGCCTTCGGAGATGTTGAGTATGCGCAGCGAAAGACCCTCGGGAAAATCGTCGTTAAACAGACGCCCCTTCACCATCACGCTGTAGCGAAGTTCGCTCGTCTGAAATTTCGCCGCTTCCGGCTGCTCCGGCGATCTGACGATTTTGCCCATATGTGCCCCCCGGCTGTCCCTGTTCCCGAACGGTAAAGGACAGCTAAACCATATGAAATATCGGCAGAAAATGAAAGTTCTTTAACGCCGTAGCGTCAATCGACCCAATCGAGGCCGATTTCGCGGTAGAGGCCACGGTCATCTTCCCAATCTGCTTTGACCTTCACGTGCAGGTAGAGGTGGACTTTCCGGCCCATCAGCGCGGCGAGTTCGGCCCGCGCCCGCGATCCGATTTCCTTGAGACGCGAGCCGCCCTTGCCCAGGATGATGGCGCGCTGGCTGGGGCGGGCCACCAGTATCTGCTGGTGGATTTCGACCGATCCGTCGTCCCATTCGGAATATTTTTCGGTCTCGACGGCGCTGGCGTAAGGGAGTTCGGCGTGGAGCTGCAGATATAGCTGCTCGCGCGTGATTTCGGCGGCCAGCATCCGGTCGGTGGCGTCGGATACCTGATCTTCGGGGAAGTGCCATGGCCCCTCTGGCATGGCAGCGGCAAGCGTGCG
>CBHCMH010000073.1:0-7958 GCA_965974445.1 uncultured Rhizorhapis sp. | reverse complement strand
TTCCAACCGCTTACCCTCATCCTCTTCAACACCTCCATCACCTTGCCCAGCTTCAGCGCCGCTCTGACGCTGGAAGACGGGCAAGGCAATGTTTCAAACTGAAGGACGAACCAATCGTGGGCATAGTCATGAAAGCTGATGGACCGGCGGGCGACTGGATCCTCAATGTGGGCGAAAATGGCGTTCACCTGATCCTGTCGGAGGCGGAGATTGCTGCGGCGGAGGTTCCGGCCGGGGATGTCGCGGGCTTTCCAGTGGCGCTGACCATGCTGTCGGCCGGATCGGCCGTGCCGGGCGACCTGCTTGCCAAGGCGAAGGCCGTGGTGGTGGAATTGCAGCCGGGGTCAGAGGCGTCGATGCAGCGGCTGGAGAGGCTGCGCGCCGAGCATCCCAAGCTGCCGATCATCGCCGCCGTGCGCGACGCGGATATGGCCGTGGTGCGCGCGCTGCTCAAAGCCGGGATCGACGATGTCATCGCCCTGCCCCTGACCGCGCAGGATCTGGCGGCGGTCCTGACCGAAGCAAAGGAGCGGATCGCTCGCGTCCAGGCCCATGAGGCAAAGGCGGGGCGGCTCATATCGGTTATCAAAAGCGTCGGGGGCGTGGGGGCCACGACGCTGGCGACGCAGGCGGCCAGCATGGAAGCGCAGGCCGGGCGGCAGAGCGGGGAGCAGGTCTGCCTGTTCGACCTTGACCTGCAGTTCGGCAATGCGACCACCTTCCTTGGCCTGTCGTCGCCCCTTAGCCTGACCGACTTATTGGAGGCGGGCAATCGCGTGGATGCGGACCTGCTACGGTCGGTGACGCTGGAAAGCCCGAGCGGGCTGCATGTCGTGCCCGCTCCGGACGAGATATTGCCGATCGAGGCCGTCAATCCGGAGCAGATCTATCGCATCGTCGATCTCGCCACGCGGGAATTCGATACGGTGTGGCTGGACCTGCCCGGCAACTGGACCAACTGGTCGCTGTCGCTGGTGGCCCGGTCGCAGGTCGTGCTGCTGGTGGTGGAACTCACCATCCCCAGCCTGCGCCAGGCACGGCGGCAGCTCGCCCTGCTGCGCAGTCAGGACATTGCGGCCACGCATATCCATGTCGTCGCCAACCGGGTGGAGAAAAAGCTGTTCCGCTCGATCGGGCTGGAAGAAGCGCAGGAGGCGCTGGGCCATCCCATCGCCTTTACCATCGCCAATGATTTTCCCCTGGTCAACGCGGCGCTCGACCAGGGCGTGCTGATCGACGAGCTAAAGCACAAGAGCAAGGTATCAAAGGATTTCCGCACCATCGTCGATGGCTGCAAGGAACTTCTGGAAAGCGGGGACTGACCGATGTGGCAGATCAACAGAAGCGGATCGGCGCGCAAGCTGATGACGGAGGCGGAACGCCTCGGCGGCCTGAACGGCGCGGCCCTGGCCGATGGAACGCCCATCGACCGCAATACCGACCTGAAGGTCGAACTGCACAAGCGCCTGCTCGACCTCATCAACCTGTCCGCCCTGGACACCATGTCGCGCCAGCAGGTCGAGGTCGAGGTGGGCGAGATCGTGCATGAGCAGCTCGCGCTTCAGAAGCATGCGCTGAACCATGACGAGCGCAAACGGCTGGTGGCCGACGTGCTCGATGAACTGCTCGGCCTTGGTCCGCTCGAGCCGCTGCTGAAGGATCACAGCATCACCGATATATTGGTGAACACATATGACCAGGTGTTCGTGGAACGGCACGGACGGCTGGAAGAAACGCCGGCGCGCTTCAAGGATGAACGGCATTTGCTGCGCATCATCCAGAAGATCGTGGGCGCGGTAGGGCGCCGCATCGACGAATCCTCCCCCTACGTCGATGCGCGCCTTGCCGACGGTTCGCGCGTCAATGCCATCATCCCGCCGCTGGCGGTGGATGGGGCGCTGCTTTCCATCCGTAAATTCGCCAAGGTGCCGATCAGCATGGCGAAGCTCGGCGAACTGGGCAGCGTGCCCGCAACCATGGCCGAAGTGCTGAAGGCGATTGTCGCTGCCCGGCGCAACATCCTGATTTCGGGCGGCACGGGTTCGGGCAAGACGACGCTGCTCAATGCCATGTCCGCCTATATCGATAATGCGGAGCGTATCGTCACCATCGAGGATTCCGCAGAACTGCAGCTTCAGCAGCGCCATGTCGCGCGGCTGGAAACCCGCCCTCCCAATATCGAGGGCAAGGGAGAGGTGACGCAGCGCGACCTGGTGAAGAACGCCCTGCGCATGCGGCCCGACCGCATCATCGTGGGCGAGGTGCGCGCCGGTGAGGCCTTCGACATGCTGCAGGCGATGAACACCGGCCATGACGGATCCATGACCACCGTCCACGCCAACACACCGCGCGACGCCCTTTCCCGCGTCGAACAGATGATCGGCATGAGCGGCGTCGATATCTCTTCCCGCTCCGCCCGTGGCCAGATCGCATCGGCGCTGAACGTCGTGGTGCAGGTACAGCGCATCGCCGACGGCCGGCGCAAGCTCATGAGCCTGTCGGAAATCACCGGCATGGAGGGCGATGTCATCACCATGCAGGAAATCTTCCGGTTCAAGATGACTGGCCGCAACGAGGACGGCACGGTGCTGGGCCATTTCGAGGCGACAGGTATCCGTCCCAAATTCATGAACGAGCTGGCGGACCGGGGCATTTACCTGCCGGCCGACCTGTTCCGCCCAGACGCCCGGATCGAATGATGATGGGCGGGGGGCATCACATCATCTTCGTCATCCCAGCGAAGGCTGGGATCCATGCACCGCATCCTCAGGCAGTGTCGCCAGTGGCAAAGGCGATAGAATCCAGCCTGTGCTGGGATGACGTAGCTGGGGAACAACCATGAACCCGATGTACATCCGCTTCCTGCTGCTCATCCTGGTCTTCGCGGCGGTCATGCTTGCCGTCGAGGGGCTGGTGAGTTGGATCAGCCAGCGGCAGGGCACCGGGCACGCCATCAACAAGCGGCTGAAGATGATCGCCAGCGGCATCGATCGCGGCGCCGTGCTGTCGAAGCTGCGCCGCGACCTTGGCGACGACCTGTTCCATTCGCTCGGCCCCCTTGGCAAATTCGGCATGCGGATCGAGCGGATTCTTCACGCCACTGGCCTGGGCGTCCCGGCGCGTGTCGTGCTGATGGGGATGATCGGCACGACGTTGCTGATCTTCTTCATCACCATATTGTTCGCGACATTGGGTGGATATTCACTGGGGCCGGGCCTTGTCCTGATGGTGACCGTTTTCGCCTTGAGCCTGGGCCTGGGTCTGCCGATGATGGTGCTGACCCGCATGGCGCAGCGCCGCCGCAAGAAGATGCAGGAACAGTTTCCAATCGCGCTCGACGTATTTGTCCGCGGCCTGCGCGCCGGGCACCCGATCGCGGCGGCGCTGGACCTGCTCACCGTCGAAATGCAGGACCCGATCGGCAGCGAATTCGGCATCGTGGTCGATGAGGTGACCTATGGCGCCGAACTGCGCGACGCCCTGCAGCGGATGGCCGACCGTTGGGATCTGGACGACATGCGCATGTTTGTCGTCTGCCTTGCCGTGCAGAGCGAGACAGGCGGCAATCTGGCGGAAATCCTTGAAAATCTCTCCCAGGTGATCCGGGAACGGGCCAGCCTGTTCATGAAGGTCCGCGCGCTGAGTTCCGAAGGGCGGATGACGGCGATCATCCTGACGGCCCTGCCCGTGCTGGCCTTTACCGGGCTGTTTCTGGTCAACCCCAAATTCTACCTGGATGTAGCGGGCGAGCCCGCTTTCATCATCGGATTCGTCGGGTTGATCGCGCTCTACGCGGTGGGTTTCATAACGATCCGCCGCATGATCGATTTGAAGGTGTAGGCCATGTTCGACATTCCCCTGACCGGCCTTTCCCGCATGGCCTTCCTCACCATCATCTTCCTGGTGGTGGTAATGGCCGTGATCGTCATGAACGGCCTGGTCACAAACCGGGCGGCGGTCCGGCGACGGCTGGACAATATCACCCAGACGGGAGAGGCAGCGCTGCATCAGGGCGGATCGCTGCGGACGCAAAAGAGCAACAGCGCCTGGGCAAAGCTGGTCGATCAGATCGAAAAGCGCGGCATCTCGCTGGTCGATACTAATCAGGACAGCCTGCGCGCAAAGATGATCGCCGCGGGTTACACATCCAAGGAAGCGCCCCGCATCTTCACGCTCGTCCGGTTGGTGACGACATTGCTGTTTCCGGCGGTGCTGCTGATTTCAGCGCTGCTCAGCAAGGAACCGCCGAGCCTGATGAAGCTGTACTTTTTCGGTGCGGGCCTCGCCTGCCTGGGGCTGTATTTCCCGAACCTCTTCATCGCGGCCAAGACGGCCCGGCGGCGGGAGGAGATCGTCAACGGTTTTCCCGATGCGCTGGATCTGATGCTGGTCTGCGTGGAAGCGGGTTTGGGGCTGGAAGCGGCCTTTGATCGTGTGGGCAGGGAAATGACCCTGTCGCATCCGCTGGTCGCCGACATGCTGGGCACGGTGGTGCTGGAGCTGCGCGCGGGGCGCGGCCGGGAAGAGGCGCTACGCCGCATGGCCGACCGCATTCAGGTGGATGAGATCAGGGCTTTTGCCACGCTGCTCATCCAGTCGGAAAAGCTGGGTTCCAGCGTTGGCCAGACGTTGCGGGTCTATGCCGCCGAAATGCGGGAAAAGCGCCGGTTGCGGGCAGAGGAAAAGGCCCACCGGCTGCCGGTGCTGCTGTCGATCCCGCTGGTGACCTGCATGCTGCCGGTGATGATCGGGGTACTGATGCTGCCGGCTGTGATCCGGGTCGTTCGCGACATCATGCCGTACATGGCCAGGTAGGGGCCAGATAGGAATAAGGGGGGCGGACAATGAGGGCTTTTCTTCTTGGAGCGTCGCTGGCGGCCATGTTGGCCGGGTGCGCGCAGCAGGGCGAACTCCGGATCACGGCCGTTGGCGGGCAGGAGACCCAAGCGGATGATGGCGCGCTGTTAAAGGCGCAAATTCTGCTGAGCCGGGGCGAGCATGCGCTGGCGGTTGACGCCTATCGCAAGGCCATTCGTCACAATCCGGGCAACGCCTCGGCCTATAACGGCCTTGCCATCGCCTATGACCAGCTTGGCCGCCACGATCTCAGCCGCCGCTATTATGAGCTGGCGCTCGCCTATGCGCCGCGTGAGGGGAAATATTACCGCAACCTCGCCCGTTCGCTGGAACGGCAGGGCCTGAAGAATGAGGCGGCCAGAATATTGGCGCAGCTGGATGCGGGCGAAGCGCCTGCGCCTGCCGCTGCTCCGGAACCCGCCTCCTTCCGGTCGCTGGCGCAGATCGCCAGCGAGCAAGCGGCGGCCGTTGCCAATGCGGCGACCGGGGCGATCCGCCCCCATCTGGAACGTCTGTCGATGGGCGAAGTGCTGCTGGAAACGAAAGCGGAGGCAGCGCCGGTCATGGCGGCGCACTCGATCACGGTGCCAATTCCCGTGACCGCGACATCTGAAGAGGAACCGGAAATCGCCGCGCGCCCGGCGGGCCATTCCATCACGGTGGAAATTCCTGAGGCGGTACCGGCACCTGAGGTTCTAGCTGAAGTCCAATCCGAAAAGCCCGCCGCCCCGATACCGCAAGACACGCCCCTGGTAACGCTGGCAGAGACGGCGCCGCTCGAACCGGCCGTCCATTCGCCGCGATTGTTGCTGGCGGCGGCAGCGGCCGATCCACAGGCGCTTCTGGCAATGGCCCTCCGTCCCGCTCAGGACGCCCCGCCATCCTGCGATGCAGCCGCGCGTCCATCCTGGGTGAGTGAATATGACATCGCTGCATCCGGCACGCGCATGACGGTCTTCACCGGCGATTTCGCGCCGATGCGCCTGGGCGGAAGCGGTCTCGCCATCGACCTGCCGCTGCTTTACCCCGCTTCGCGCAATCTGCCGGTCGCTGCTGACGCCAGCAGCAGCACGTCCTGCACTGTCCGCATGGCCGACACCCCGCCGGCCTATGACGCGCTTTTCAGCAGCCTCTGGCTCGACTGGACGGATGAGGACGGCGCTGCATGACATTTTGGTGCCGGACCATTGTACTGGCGGCGCTGTTCGCCTGTCCGGCTGTGACCGTGGCCGCACAGGAAGCGCCCGTCAGCGACTATGCCCTGATCGGTCAGGCCATTGAAGCCGGACGGCTGATGCAGGCGCGAACGATGCTGGCCAACCGGATCATCGCCGAACGCGGCAGTGAAAAGGATAGCGCGGAGCTCGACATATTGAGCGCGCAACTGGCGCTCGCCGAACGGCGGGATATGCAGGCGCTGGCGGCGTTTAGCGATCTGGACCAGCGCGGCATCACCGATTGCCGGGTGCAGGCAGGGCTTGGCCTTTCGCTGATGCGCCAGCAGAGGGCGGGGGAAGCCCTGATCCATCTCCGCGCCGCAACCAAGGCTTGCCCGAAGGAATGGCGGACATGGAACGCTCTGGGCGTAGCACTCGATCTCGCCCGTGACTGGCGCGGCAGCGCGGAAGCCTATGAGGCGGCCTTCCGGCTCACCGACAACCACGCGACAATCATGAACAATTACGGTTTCTCGCTGCTCCTCCAAAGGCGGTTCGCCGAAGCCGGCAGGCTGTTCGCGGCGGCCGCGCGCGCAGAGCCCGGCAATCAGCGCTACGTCAACAATGCCGACATAGCACGCGCAATGGCGGGCGAGCCGCTAGCTCGTGCCGGACGGGACGATCCCGACCGGCAGGCATGGGCGCGGCGGCTGAACAATGCGGGCTATGCCTCGCTCCTGGCCGGGCGTACCGACGAGGCGAAGGCCTATTTCAGCCGCTCGCTCCACAGCAGCGACGATTATTTCGAGCGGGCAAGCGCGAACCTGTCCGCCATGGCGGGGGGACAATGATGGCGGCGCAACTCATACTCTACCTGCTGGCCGCCCTGCTCATCGCGGCGGCCTTCCAGGATATGGCGAAGCTGACCATCGCCAACATCTTTCCGACGCTCATCCTGTTGCTGTTCCCGGTCTGGGTGGCCGTAGTGGGGCCGGAGGCCGATATCTGGATGAACGGCGTCAACTTCCTGATCATCTTCGGCGTGGGCCTTGGCCTGTTCGCCCTGAAATGGCTGGGTGGCGGCGACGTAAAGCTGTTCGCTGCGACGGCGCTCTGGTTCGATTTTTCAGGGATCATCCCGCTGGTCTTCTATGTGACCATGGCCGGCGCGGGCTTGACGATCATCCTTGCCTTGCTGCGCCGCATGGTTCCCGCCGGCGTCAAAAGCCGGTTCGAATGGGCGATCTTCGAACGAAAAGGCCCCATTCCCTACGGCGTCGCCATCGCGATTGGCGCGATCCTCTGCATATTTCTGCAAGGCGTCAATCCAGCGGGTCAGGCGAGAATGCCTAATTTCATCGCGGGCGATCCGCTCGTTTGATCCAGCTGAAGGAGGGGGAAAAACCGCCCGAAGCAGTTCCCCGGCTTTCGGCGCGAGCGGATAAGTATGATTCGAAAATATAATTTTTCAAGCCTTGATCGTGCGGCCGGAATGATTCACATTTCACTTGTCACCAGATGGAAACAGAAGGTGGCACCAGTTTCAACAACGCGAAAGGAGGTGATCCGATGTCTCATGGTTCAGCAGAGGGGTCGGTCAAGTCCATTCGGGGAGCGCGCTGCTAAGCACGGATTTCCGTCGCTTCTAGCGCGGTATTACGTTCTCCGGTGCGGCACTTACGGCCGCTGACCATGTTGAAGGGGCGCGCGTGCCAGCCACCAGCGGCCCCACTCAATTATGGATAATGCGTTCGCCGCCTTCGATGGCCATAGGGATGGCCGGTATTGGCTGCAACCTACTACCATATTGCATTGAGAATGACCGATATGAGTGGGAAGCGGTCATTTCGCAAATAGATGCCGTCGTCCCTGCGCAGGCAGGGACCCCGCTTTTCTTGTTTGACATCAAGAAAAAGGCAGCTGGGCCCCTGCCTGCGCAGGGGC
>CBHCMH010000072.1:0-7960 GCA_965974445.1 uncultured Rhizorhapis sp. | reverse complement strand
ATCGCGAAGATGTCGAGGCCGGGCGGCTGGAGGATATGGACTGGCTCGCGGACTGGCTGCCGAACCACATACCGGAGGGCGATGAAACCAGCATCGTTCACGGTGATTTCCGTGCGGACAACATGATCTGGCACCCGACCGAGCCTCGCATCCTGGCCGTGCTCGACTGGGAGTTATCCACGCTCGGGCATCCGCTGGCCGATTTCACCTATCACCTGATGATGTATCATCTGCCGCCGCATATCATCGGCGGGTTCAAGGGGGCCGATCTGACGGCGCTCAATATTCCGGCGCAGGATGACTATGTTGCGGCCTATTGCGAACGCACCGGCCGGGCCGGCGGGATTGCCGATCTGTCCTTCTATTTGTCCTTCAACATGTTCCGTTTCGCCGCGATCATCCATGGCATCAAGGGGCGCATGGCGCGCGGCACGGCGTCCTCGCCGGAGGCGCAATCGCTGGTCGATACATTGCCGGAACTGGCATCGATCGCACGCCGGACTGCGGAAGGCTGATCAGTGCGTGCAGCATCAATTTTCATAGTTTGAGAGGTAGGAAATCATGTTCAGTACGGAGCGCGCTGCGGCGATTGCCGACAGGGTGGAAACATTCGTCCGCGAAACCGTGGCTCCCTATGAACGCGATCCGCGGTGCGGCTTTCACGGGCCAAGCGACGATCTGGTGATGGAAATGCGAGCAAAGGCGCGCGATGCGGGTGTGCTGACGCCGCATATCCTGCCCGATGGCAGCCATCTTACGCAGCGGGAAACCGCCACCGTGCTGATCAAAACGGGCCTTTCCCCGCTGGGGCCGCTGGCGTGCAACACCATGGCTCCTGACGAAGGCAATATGTACCTTATCGGCCATGTCGCCACGCAGGAGCAGAAAGACCAGTTCCTAAAGCCGCTGGTGTCGGGCGAGGCGCGTTCGGCATTCTTCATGACCGAACCGGCGAGCGAAGGCGGTGCGGGTTCGGACCCTTCGATGATGAAGACGGTCTGCCGCCCGGACGGCAACCACTGGGTGATCAACGGACGAAAGGCCTTCATCACCGGCGCACAGGGCGCGAAGGTGGGGATCATCATGGCGAAGTCAGATGACGGCGCCTGCATGTTCCTGGTCGATCTGCCCGATCCCGCGATCCGGATCGAGCGCGTGCTCGACACCATCGACAGTTCGATGCCGGGCGGCCATGCGGTCGTCATGATCGACAATCTACGCGTGCCCGCCAGCCAGATGCTCGGCGCGTCGGGTGAGGGCTTCAAATATGCGCAGGTGCGCCTCAGCCCCGCGCGCCTGTCGCATTGCATGCGTTGGCTGGGGGCCTGCATCCGCGCGCAGGAAATCGCTTCCGCCTATGCCTGCACGCGCCACGCCTTTGGCAAGCCCTTGATCGATCATGAAGGCGTGGGCTTCATGCTTGCCGAGAACATGATCGACATTCAGCAATGCGAATTGATGATCGATTGGTGCGCAAGTGTCCTGGACACCGGCTCACTCGGTACGGTCGAAAGTTCAATGGCCAAGGTGGCGGTCTCCGAAGCGCTGATGCGCATCGCCGACAAATGCGTTCAGGTGATGGGCGGCACGGGCGTGACCGGCGACACGATCGTCGAGCAGGTATTCCGCGAAGTTCGCGCTTTCCGCATCTATGACGGCCCGACCGAAGTGCATAAATGGTCACTCGCGAAGAAGATCAAGCGCCAGCACAAGACGGATTGACCAGCGGCCTGCTGCTGGCCGTCTCAGACGAGCTTCAAGATCATCTTGCCCCGGTTGCTGCCGTCAAACAGCCGCATGAAGGCGGTGAACGCATTGTCGATGCCTTCGTCGATATGTTCGTCGAACACCAGCTTGCCATCGCCGATCAAGCCCGCAATCGCATGACTGCCTTCGGGGAAGCGGTCGGCGAACTCGCTGACCAGAAAGCCGCGAATCGTTGCGCTGTTGACGATCAATTGCCACAGATTGCGCGTCCCATAAGGCGCGCTGTTATATTCCGAAATCAGCCCGCACAGGACGATCCGCGCGAACCGGTTGATGTGCAGCAGCGTGGCGTCCAGTCCGATCCCGCCTACATTTTCAAAAACCAGATCGATCCCGTCAGGGCAGGCAGCGCCGATGGCCGCCGACAGCGCATCGACATCCTCGCCGCGGTAATCGATGGCCGCGTCAAAGCCGAAATGGTCGATCAGCCGCGCACATTTTTCCGGCCCGCCCGCGATGCCGACGACGCGAGCGCCTTTCAGCTTCGCCAGCTGTCCGACGGTTGATCCCACCGCGCCCGCAGCGCCGCTGACGAGCAGCGTCTGTCCGGCTTCCGGCTTCATGATTTCGCTGACCCCGAACCAGGCGGTCAGGCCAACCGCGCCCATCGACGACAAATAGCTGGTGACAGAGGGCGCCAGCGACACGTCGATGGGGTGCATGAAGGCATTGGGAGTAACGAGGCTGTAATGCTCGATCGCGGTCAGACCCATCACCCAGTCGCCCGGCTTGTATCCCTCCGCTTTGCTGGATACGACCTCGCCCACGGTGGACGCGCGGACGGCATCGCCCAGCGCGACGGGCGGCAGATAGCTTGGCACATCGTCCAGCCAGCCGCGGATCGCCGGGTCGAGCGATGCATAATGGTTGCGGATCACGACCTGTCCGGGGCCGGGGGTTGGGATAGGGGCTTCCTCCAGTCGGAAATCGCTGTCCTTCGGCACGCCATCGGGGCGGGCGGCAAGGACGAAGCGGCGGTTGGTGCTGTTGGTGGTCATGCTCTTCCTGTCCTGTCTGCTGTCAGCGCGGCCGGCTCTTCGATCAAGCCTTTCAGCGTCCGCATGAAGGACGCACCCACGGCTCCGTCGATCGCGCGGTGATCGCAGGACAGTGACATTTCGACGATCGTGGCGAAAGCAAGCGCATTACCAATTTCAATTGGTTGACGCGTGCCCGCGCCGACCGCCAGGATCGCGCCCTGCGGCGGATTGATGATGGCGTCGAACTGGTCGATGCCGAACATGCCCAGATTGCTTATGGAAAAGCTGCCGCCCTGAAACTCTTGCGGCTGCAGCTTGCCCGCCCGCGCCTTGTCGGCCAGCGCCTTGACGGTCCGCGAGATGGACGCCACCGACAGCTGGTCCGCCGCGCGCACAATGGGCGTGATCAGCCCCTTGTCGGTGGCGACGGCGACGGCAATATCGGCGCTGGCAAAGCGATGGATCTCGTCGCCATGCACCTGGATATTGAGGTCGCGGTGCTGCATCAGCGCCAAGGCGCAGGCCCGCACTATATAGTCGTTGATGCTGGGGGCTTCCCCCGTCGCGGCCTTGGCCTGCGCGCGCAGGGCCATGAGGGCGTCGATCCTGACCCTGGAACGCAGGTAGAAATGCGGAATGGACGATTTGCTGAGGGTCAGCGCCTTGGCAATCGCCTTGCGCATCGGCGACATCTTGATGATCTCGGTGCTGCCGGTGGCCGGCCTGGCGGAGGAAACATCATCCAATGGCGCGGCGGCGGGCGACAGGAACGACAGGACATCGGTCTTGCAGATGCGTCCGCGCGGTCCGGTGCCCTTTACGCCGGAGAGGTCCACGCCGTGCTGCACCGCCAGCCGCTTGGCCAGCGGGCTGGCAAAAATCTCGCCAAGACTGTTGCCCACCGGCGTTATATCGACCGGTTCGCCCGATGGCGACGGGGCAGGCGGCAGGCTCGCCTGCATCACATCCTGAAAGGTGATCCGGCCTTTGGGTCCCGATCCAGCTATGGTGGAGATGTCGATACCCCGCTCCTCCGCCAGGGCGCGGGCGGCGGGCGAGATATTGGCATCCGCCGGGATGTCCACCTTGGTTACCGCTGGTGGGGACTCCGTGGCCTTGGCTGGAGCGGAAGCGGGCTTTCTCGCGGCAGCCTTTGAGGCGACCTTCCCGTCCGCCGGTTTGAAGCCTGCCACGAAAGCATCGACTTCCGCCGCCGAGGGGGCGTCACCGGGGCCGGCCAGAACAGCGATCAGCTCGCCAACCTGATAGGTGCCGCCGGTTTGCGCGACGAGCCGTGCAAACATGCCATCGCCTTCCGCCTCGACCTCATTGGTGATCTTGTCGGTTTCGATGAGCGCGAGCAGGTCCCCCTTCTTGAAGGGCGCGCCTTCCTGTACCAGCCATTCGGCCACCACGCCCTCGGTCATTTCGATGCCCCATTTGGGCATGGCAAATGCGCGTAACTCCGCCATCTGGCTTAGCCTTTCCTGTAAGACATCAATGCTGTGCCAGCCGCCACAATCTTGTCAGGCGAGGGCAGATAGGCGGATTCCAGTTCGCGAGCGAACGGGACCGGGCTGTGCGGCGCGGTGACCATCTGCACGGGTGCCTTCAGCGAGGCGAAGGCCTTGCTGGCGACGAGCGCGGCCAGATCGGTCGCGAAGGAGCAGCGCGGCGGCGCTTCATCGACGATCATCAACCGGCCGGTGCGTTCCACGCTGTCCAATATCGCTTCCTCGTCGAGCGGGCTGGTGGTGCGCAGGTCAAGCAGGTCGCAGCCAATGCCGTCCTCGGCCAGTTGGGCCGCAGCCGCTTCGGCAAAACCAACCATCATCCCGGTGGCAAGGATGGTGATGTCCTCGCCCTGCGTTACCTGTCGCGCATGACCGAAGGGAATGAGATATTCACCGTCGGGCACCTCGCCCTTCGCGGCGTAGAGCGCCTTGTGTTCAAGGAAGATGACCGGATCATCGTCGCGGATCGCCTGGGTCAGAAGGCCCTTGGTATCGGCTGCCGTCGATGGCATTACCACCTTCAGGCCGGGCATGGCGGTCAGGAAGCTATGGATAGACTGGCTGTGCTGCGGCGCTGCATTGAACCCGCCGCCCCAGGCCATGCGGATCACCACCGGGCAGCGCGATTTGCCGCCGAACATATAGCGGAATTTGGCGATCTGGTTCCAGATCTGGTCCATGCAGACGCCGATGAAGTCAGCGAACATGATTTCGGCAATGGCCCGCTTGCCGGTCAGCGCCGCGCCGGCCGCCGCGCCGATGATGGCGCTTTCCGAAATGGGCGTGTCGATGACCCGATCCGCTCCATATTTGGCCCAAAGGCCGCCCGAGGTGCCCCATATCCCGCCAATGGCTTCGGGGCCGCCGGCGGATCCGTTGCCGCCCACGATGTCCTCGCCCAACATGATCAGGCTGTCGTCGCGGGCCATTTCGTCGTCGATGGTGTCGCGAATGACATCGCGGATCACTTTTATCGCCATGTTTCCGATCCTTCGTGTCAGTAGCTGATATAGACGTCTTCAAGGACCTGCGCGGCGGTCGACCGGGGCGCTGCCTTGGACTCGGCGACAGCGCGGTCGATCAGCTCTGCGACTTCCTGGTCGATGGCGTCCAGCGCCTCGCCTTCCAGCAGCCTGGCTTCGGTAACCCTGGTCCTGAATTGCTTGAGGCAATCGCGTTCCTCGCGAATGCGCTCCAGTTCGCCCTTGCCGCGATAGCGCTGGGGATCGCCTTCGAAATGGCCGTAATAGCGTTCGCAATCGAGTTCGATCGACGCTGGACCATTGCCCGCCTTGCAATATTCGATGAGCTCTCGCATCGCATCGTAAACGGAGAAGAAATCGATGCCGTCGGCCTTGATCGCCTTCATGCCAAAGGCTGCGGAGCGCGTCGTCATGCTTTCCGCGCCGACCGCATAGGCTTCGCCGGTATGTTCCGAATAATGGTTGTTTTCAAACACGAAAATGACGGGCAGCTTCAGCACCACGGCCATGTTCATGGCTTCGAATGTCGTGCCCTGGTTGCACGCGCCGTCGCCGGAAAAGGCGATGGAGACGGTGCCGTTGCTTTTCGCGGTGATGCCCGCGCCGACCGCGATCGGGGCGCCCGCACCAACAATGCCATTCGCGCCCAGCATGCCGACATTGACGTCGGCAATATGCATCGAACCGCCCTTGCCCTTGCAAAGCCCGGCGCTCGAGCCATAGATTTCCTTCATCATGTCCACGACATCGCATCCCTTGGCAATGCAGTGGCCATGCCCGCGATGGGTCGAGATGATGTAATCCTTCGGCCCCAGATGCTCGCAGACACCCACGGCGCAGGCCTCCTGGCCCGCGTAAAGATGGGTGAAGCCGGCAATTTCGCCGAGTGCGATTTCATCGTGCAGGCGCTCCTCGAACATCCGGATGGTTTTCATCTGGCGATAGGCCCGCAGCAGCGCCTCGCGGCTTAATTGCATATGTCTCTCTCCTGTTGTTCCGGCCGGCGCGATGGCATCAGAGCCCCAAAACGGTCTTTGCAATGATGGTACGCTGAATTTCGTTGGTGCCGCCAAAAATCGTCCATGCGCGGCTATTCAGGTAGCGCGGGGCCGCAAGTTGGGCCTCTTTGCTGATCAGCGGCTCGGGTGCCTGATTGCCGTACAGCGGGCGCTGCGATTCCAGCGCCAGCCCGGCATGGCCATAAAGCTGAACGGTGAGCGCATCGACCTGTTGGCGCAGCGTCGATGCCACCATTTTGGACAGCGATGTCTGCGGACCGGGCGGCAAGCCCTTCGCCATTTCCGCCAGAACGCGCAGTTCGGTCATTTCCAGCGCCTGCGCCTCCAGCTCGACACGCGCCAGTCGCGCCATGAACATCCTGTCTTGCGCCATATTGCCGCCATGCCCGTTGGGTTCCATGCGGGCGGCCTTGCGCAAATTGGCGAGATCGGACAGCAATTTGGGCGCATGGCAAGCGCCGCCGCGCTCATTTTCCAGCAGGAATTTGGCGATCGTCCATCCCTGTCCCTCCTCACCGATCAGCTTGTCGAGCGGTGTCCTTACGTCGTCGAGGTAGACTTCATTCACCTCATGATCGCCGGCCAGGCCCATGATGGGGCGCACCTGGACTCCGGGCTGGTTCATGTCCAGCAACAGAAAGCTGATCGCCCGCTGGGGCTTTGCCTTCGGATCGGTCTTGGCCAGACAGAACATGTGCGTGGCGTGGTGGGCATGCGTTGTCCACAGCTTCTGCCCGTTGATCAGATAATGATCGTCTTTTCGCTCGGCGCGGGTTTTCAGGCTGGCGAGGTCGGAGCCGGAGCCGGGTTCGGAAAAGCCCTGACACCAGTAATCGGCGCCGCTCAGGATACGCGGCAGGATGTGCGCCTTTTGCTCGGGCGAGCCGAATTTGCAGACAACGGGGCCAAGCAGTTTGAGGCTCAGGACGGGCAGGCTGGGCGCATCGGCCAGCGCACATTCCTTTTCGAATATGTAGCGCTGAATCGGTGACCAGCCGGTGCCGCCGCAGTCCTTCGGCCAGTTATAGGCCAGCCACCCGTTGCGATAGAGGATATTCTGCCATTCGCGGCCGATATCGGGCTCGACGAATACTCCCGGCGTGGCGCGCATGCCTTCACGCAAATGCTGGGGCAGATTCCCGTCCAGAAACCGCCGCACCTCTGCGCGAAAGGCTTCGTCTTCCGGGGAAAAATTCAAATCCATCTCAGCGTTCCAAAATCGTCACGCCCGAAATTCCGGGGGCGCCATAAACATGGGAATAGGCCGTCCGCACTGTGCCGCGCACCTGCCGTCCACCGCCGAGACCACGGAGCTGCACCGCATTTTCATAGACCTGCCTCAACCCGGAAGCACCAATCGGCTCGCCGCAAGCCAGGCAGCCGCCATCGGTATTCACCGGCAGCTTGCCATCGATATTGGTCCACCCGTTGGCCAGCCATTCCTCCTGCTCGCCATCGCGGCAAAAGCCATTTTCGGCCATGTGCATAATCTCCGCGCCCGATTCGGTGTCCTGCAACTGCGCGACATCGATGTCCTCCGGGCCGATCCCCGCCATTTCGAATGCGGCGCTGCTGGCCAGCAGGGTTGGCGCTCCGCCGCGTTCGATATCCATGCTGGGTGCGAACACCTCAAAGGATCCGGGCGGGCGAGTGCGGATGACCGCCGCCTTGATCCGCACCTGATCGCGCCCCAGTTC
>CBHCMH010000071.1:0-8014 GCA_965974445.1 uncultured Rhizorhapis sp. | reverse complement strand
TCCACCCCGGAACGGCCGATCGTCATCTATGGCGGCGGCGAAACGGGCACGGAAACGGCCGAATATCTTGCGAAGGACGGCCATCATGTGATGCTCGTCACGCGATCGGACGCCAAGTTTCTAGCCCGCAACGCCGAGGCGCTCTACCGCATCGCCCTGTTGGAGCGGCTGCACGGCAATGCGGCGATCTGCATCGTCGATCACACGACGCTGCACGCGATCAACGGCGAGCATGTGACGCTCAAGCAGGGCGACACGCTGGTCGAACAGCCCGCCGCCGCCGTGCTGCTGGCCCATGGGCTGGTGCCCGACACCGCGCTGCCCGATGCGCTGGCAGGCCTCGACATTCCGATGATCCGCATCGGCGACGCCGCGCAGGTTGCGCGGATCGGCGAAGCGGTGCGCGACGCCTATCGCGCGGTGCAGGGCCTGCGCCGCCTCCTCCTGCAACCGGAGCCAATCGCATGCTGAACGGCTCTGTTGCAAAAATCGTCGGGATGCCGATGTGGTGGCTTTGAGGTTGATGCGGAGCGGGTGTGAACGATTTCAAGTGGGGGCATTCAAGCTCGCCAAGACGTCGAACGATACGGCGCTGCGCGACATCCAGGACCTGGTCGAGAAAGGCATCCTGGTCCGCGACGAGGGCGGCGGACGCAGCACCAGCTATTCGCTGGTGAAGCTCGCGGGCGCTTAGAGTCCGTTTGAGAATGCTCACGGATGGACGATGCGGCGGAGCATGAGACTGCCGAGGGCGACGTGGATCATGGCTTCGGAGACGTCGAGGCGTTGTTCGTAGTCGCGCACGAGGCGTTTCCACCGGGTCATCCAGCCGAATGTGCGCTCGACCACCCAAGCGGCGTGGCAGAACCTTGAAGCCAGGCTCCTTGTCGGTGCGCCGGACGATCTCGAGGACGAAGTCTCGGTAGGCGGCAGCATCCATGAGGCGGGTCCGGTCGTAGGCGCCATCGGCGAACAGGTGTTTGAGCCAGGGCCAGCGCTTGCGGATCGGCGCAACGATGGTCTGGGCGCCGGCGCTGTCGGATATGTCGGCGCTGGTGAGGTTCACCATCAGCAGCCTGCCATCAGTATCGACAGCGATGTGCCGCTTGCGGCCGACAACCTTCTTGCCGGCATCGAACCCGCGCTTTTCCGCCGCTGGCGCCTTAATCGACTGGCTATCGACCACCGCCGCGCTCGGTGACTTTTCTCGGTTCTCGCGCTCGCGATCAAGCATCAGCGCGACATCGTGGATCGTGCGGAACAGAAGCCGACGGACGAACCGCCTGACCACCAGTAAACCGTCTGCCACGGTGGAAAGTCGTTCGGCAGCATCCGCCAGCCACCACCCGTTCGGGCAAGATAGCGCAGCGCATCGAGCACCTCACGCAGATCCGTTGTCGGCTTGCGACCGCGCTTCGGCACCGGCGGCAGAAATGACGCGATGAAGCGCCACTCCTCGTCGGTCAGATCGGTCGGGTAGCGTTTAGCTCGCTGCTCAAACCTAGCCATCCGGCCACGGCTCGCTCGGGTCCACATCCTGAGCTTGAATCACGCCACGGCCACCACTTCAAGCCATTCTCAAACGGACTCTTAATTGATCGAGGCAGACCGCCTGCACGTCGTTATGAATGCTCTTCCACAAGGCTTTCTCATCTTCTTCTTGTTGTGGGATTGTCTTGTCTATGACATTGCAGACGGCATCGATTAGTCCACAAAACAGTCTGGGAGGTATATCCAGAGTTTCGACATGATGTGGTCCACAGTCCAGTAATATGATTTTGACTTGTTCCGGGGATTCCGGCCATTCCATCAGGCAATAGAGAATCTGCTCGACCATTTGCCCTTCCAATTGCCCGCATTTCGATCGTGCATGTTTGACAAAATGTGCGCGCGCTTCCGGGAAGGTGACGTAATATAGATTAAATACATGTGGAGCAACATCTCCAAGAATATCGCATGCACGTTCCAGAATAGTGTCAAGTAATTGCATTTTACTGGATGGCGTCATGTAGGCTTCCTTTGGTCAGAGCGGTTTCCGCCCTGCGTCCCGGATGGGCCGGAGATATCGACTGCCGGGATTCCCGATCCAGCTGGTTCAGCGCGAGCCCCTCCAGATCCCCGGACTGGCGCCATTGTTCCAGCTTTTCGACGAAGGCTCTTACGCCGGCGCCATAGGGTCCGCTCCGCGCTGTCCGGTCATCCAGCTTCCCTTCATTGTTGAAGAAGCCCGGCGTGCAGTTCTCCCACAGCCGCGACATCAGGGGCGCCAGCGAAACATGATGGTCGACCCACGCCTGCTCGGCCTTTTCTGTCACTTCGGCCACCCGGACTGCGCGGTCACGAAGCGCCTTGATGACATAGGCCACATGGTGCGCCTGTTCGAGCAGCATATGCATGAAGTTGGCGCCCCAGGCGCTCTGCGTGATGCTGACCATCAGGAAATTGGGAAAACCGTGGACGTGAAAGCCGTGGAGTGTTGTTGCACCACTGGCCCACTTGTCCGCCAGCGTCACGCCGCCGCGACCAATCACCGGGATCACCGGGGCATCGGTGTAGGGCCCGAGCTCGAAGCCCGTGGAGTACACGATGCAATCAACATCGACCTCTTTGCCGTCGGCGACGAGACCGGTCGCCGTAATCCGCTCGACCCCTTTGCCCTGAGTGTCGATGAGCGTGACGTTCTCGCGATTGTAGACGTCGAGATAGCCATCGTGGAAACAGGGGCGCTTGCACAGGCGGTTGTACCACGCCTTCAGGGATTCGGCGGTCGCCTTGCCCTTGACGACCGCATCGACACGCGCACGAACTTCCTCGCCCGTCCGGTAGTCGGTCAGCTGGAGCAGTTCGCCGATGTCGGCTTCCGACATGTCCGGCGTGATCTGCTGCATGGCGGCAAATGTGCGCCGCGTCCAGCCGTCGTTGACCAGGTCTTCCTTGACCGGGTGCATCGAAACGACGTCGGTGAAGTTTTCGATGCGTTTCATCTGCCAGCCGGAGGGCTGGGACTTGTACCAGGCTTCATCGGTCGGATGCTCGTTCCGCACGTCGATTGCGGAGGGCGTGCGCTGCACGACCGTGAGATGCTTGGACCATTGCGCAAGGTGCGGGATGCACTGGATGGCCGTCGCGCCCGTGCCGATGATGGCCACGCGCTTGTCTTTCAGCTTGGTCAGGCCGCCATGGGCGTCACCGCCGGTATAGGCAAAATCCCATCGGCTGGTATGGAAGCTGTGCCCCTTGAATTCCTCGATCCCGGGAATGCCGGGAAGCTTGGGCAATTGCAGCGACCCCGAGGTCATCACGAAATATTTTGCGCGAACCGTATCGCCATGGTCGGTGGTGATAATCCACCGGGCCGCCTGTTCGTCCCAACGCGCTTCCTTTACCGAGGTTTGAAGGAGGGCGTTGTCGTAAAGGCTGAACTTGCGGGCAATGGCTTGGGCATGCGCCATGATTTCGGGGCCGCTGGCGTAATTCGCCTTGGGCATGACGCCCATTTCCTCAAGCAGCGGCATATAGACATAGGATTCGGTGTCGCAGGCAACGCCGGGATACCGGTTCCAATACCACACCCCGCCAAAATCGGCGGCCTTGTCGATGATACAGACATCGTCGATACCGGCCTGGCGCAGGTATACACCCGCATGTATTCCGCCCCAGCCACTACCGAGGATCGCCACCTCGACATCTTTTGAAACGGGATCGCGCGTCAACGGCGCGGCATTCGGATCGGCCTGAAAGTGGGCCAGCTTGCCTTCCATCCGGGCATATTGCCCCATGCCCTCCGCGCGGACCCGCTTGGCCTTTTCTTCTTCATACTTGCGGAACAGCGCGGCGGTATCGACGCCATTTCCAGAACTTTTCTCGACCATATTCCGTTCCTCTGATCTCTATTTGCACGGCCCTGACGCAGTGAAGCCCGTCAACGTGTCTGAGGCTATGTCAGGCAGGCGTGAACTCGTGGCCCCAGTCGCTGCCGCGTGTCGTTTCGAAGAATATGTTCTCGCTCCAGTCGTTGATCTCCCGGCCACCGGTGCCGAATTCGAGCGAGAAGCCTGCTGGCGTGCGCATGTAGAAGGAGAGCATCTCGTCGTTGACATGCCGGCCGAGGGTAGCCGTGAGGCTGACGCCGATCCGCTTGGCCCGATCAAGGCAGCGCCCGACGTCGTCGATGCTGTTAGCCTGGAACATGATGTGGATGCAGTGGCCGGGAATAGCCAGTTCCCCCAACGCCATGCTGTGCTGGCGCGGATTGGCGCAATGCAGGAAGCTGACCCGCGCCATCCCGGCAGGGCCGGGGACACGCAGGATATCGGATACCGCAAACCGCCCCGGGCGGTCCCAGAAGGCGAGTTCCGCATCATATTCGCCACCCACCGCCAGCGCGACATGGCCCACGCCCTGCCTGCCTGTCACGAACCCGCTCACTCCGGCGGGCGAGGTAAAAGGAGCAAACTCGGATATCGCGCCCCACGCGATTTCATGTGTTATGCCCGCCGGATCGGTGAAGGAGAAATAGTTCTGCACGCGCCGAAGGTGCGAACCCTGGGGCGTACCATCGTTGATGGCGACCCCGTCTTCTGCGAAACGGGCGCGCGCGGTCGCGAAATGCGCCTCGCACCCGACCAGCCAGCCGCAGGCAAGCAAGCCGTCATCATGTCCGGGAAAGACCGCCAGCCGGAAGTCGCGCTCATCAATTTTCAGATAGAGCGAACCATCCGGGCCATCGTGCGCCATCGCGCCGACCACGTCCTGGCCGAATTGCCGCCACGCCGCCGTTTCGGCCGCGCCGACAAGAAGATAGGCTAGTTCTCTGATTTCCATTCCCGCCTCCCCAGTTTGGATGCGACGCATCTGCAACAATTTGTCGACCAGCACTCTAGGCCCTTTGCTAGGCCTCGATCGCCTCGAGCGCGCGCTGGCGGGCATGGCCCTCCTCCGCACCGGCCATTCCCGGTATGGTGTACCGGCCCTCACAGCGGGCGAGCACCCCCGCGACGTCGGCGCGGGGCACGTAGAACTGCTTGTACCAGGTGCGGACCTTCAGGAAGTTGCCGTCGGCAGGCATCTGCATCACCTTCAGGCAGGGTTCCTTGTTGGACCAGATCTCGAAATCCTGGGCGAAGGCATCGAGGCTGAGCTTCTGGAGCGCGCGCGCCTGCACAATGTCCTGGGGGGTCGGCTTGCGATCGGCGATCTTGCAGAGTACGGCATGCCACACCTGAACTGAGCCGTCGTCCACCGGCGTATGGGCGATGAACATGATCGAATCATTCGCATTGTCGCCGATAAAGCGCGACAACAGGATGCCCGGACCTGTGTAATATGTGATAAATTCGGACATCGCCACGTCCGCGCCTAATATTTCGTGCTTGCCGCCCAGCAACTGCGTTACGCGATGCCCGCGAATGATGTTCTCGAAATAGAACTGCTTGGTCGTGGCGTGGATTGGCCCAAGGTGCTGCGTGTCGCAGATATTGTCGGTCACTTCGATCTGATGCAGGTTCATTGAGCCGAGTTCGTCGATTTCCCATTGCACATAATGCGCATCATCCCACTCGGGAATTTCGGGCAAATCATAGTCAGGTGCCCCGCCCTCGGGATCATTCCAATAGAACAGGGCCCCGTATTTCTCGACGACCGGGTACGCTCCCAGCTCGGCGGCTGGCGGAATCGTCTCGGAATAGGGTATCTTGTTGCACTTGCCATCGGGACCGAAGCGCCAGGCATGATAGGGACAATGGATGGATTCTCCCTCGATCTGCTCGCCCCGCTGCGTCATGAATGACGTCGTGCTCTTGCCGATATGCGTGCGCATGTGCGGGCAGTAGGCACCAACCATATAGGCTTTGCCGCTTTCACCGCGGTAAATCACCATATCGCGCCCAAAGAAACGGACACAATGGGGCTTCTGCCCTATCTGGGCCGAGGTCGCCACCATGAACCAGCCTCTAGGGAAGATAAACGGGCCAAGTCCATAATCTTTTGCGGTTGCCATCTCTTAATTCTCCCAAAAATACATCACTGAAATATTTTTTCAGGTCATATTCTGATCTGGATTTTGGCAAATCCTGCGATGTTTCCAATGTCCGTTGCGAGCTCCACTTCGTCTTCGACCAGCCGATACTCTGGCGCCATGTCCAGCAATATTTGCAGCATGGTTTTTGCCTGGAGCCGGGCTACATGCGATCCCAGGCAGCGATGGGGACCAAGCCCGAAAGAAAGATGGCGGATGTTGTCGCGGTGGAAATCGATCTCGTGCGGATTTTCATATTCTTCGGCGTCGCGGTTCGCGGCCGCATAGGACATGAAAACCTGTTCACCGGCCCTGACCTGTTGGCCTGCCACGACGACATCCGCGGTTGCCCGACGCACATTGCCTTGCGTCGGCGGGAACACGCGCAGGAATTCCTCGATGGCATTGTCCATCAAATGGGGGTTGTGGATCAGTTCGTTCCGGCGGTCCGGGTTGCGCGCCAGCCACACGGCACTCATCCCGAACAGCGCCTGGGTCGTGTCCAGTCCGCCGCCCAGCAGGATCAGGACGATGCCCTCGATCTCGTCGATGCGTAATTTCCGCCCGGCCATCTCGACATTGTACAGATACTCGATCAGGCTGCCTGGTGCCGGCGCGTCCTTGAGGCGGGCGATTTCCGATCGCATATAGTCGATCATCTTGGCCATGCCCTCAAGGCGCTCTTCCATGGGTTTGCCGCTGTAGATCAGTTCATGCAGCGGCGGCGCATAATATTCCCATTCCTCGGCCGGCAGGCCGGCGACAAGGCAGGTCACCTTGCCAGTAAGCGGCAGCGCATAGTCCCACTTGAGATCACCTTCACCCTTTTCGACGATCCTGGACATCAAGGCTTCGGCGGTTTCCCGTACGAAGCTCGTCAGCGCCTTGGCCTTGGCGGGGCCGAAAGCCGGGCCCAGAATGGCCCGATAGTCGTATAACTCCGGCGGATCGACATTGATGGGGATCATCAGAGTCGGTTCGAGGTCGGGAATGACATCTGTGGGGTAGTTCGAAAAGACATCGACATTCTTGGCGATTTCGAGGCAATCCGACGCCTTGGTCGATATCCAGAAGCCGCCATAATTTTCGCTATGCGTGAACGGACATTTCTTTTGCATATGTCCGAGAATGTCGATCGAATGACTGCGATATTCCGGGCTATGATGATCGAAATTGGCCGCAAGCTTGTCGAGCTGGGCTTCGGTAAGATCGTTGGTCGGGCTGAACATTGCTGAATCCCTCGAAAAAGAATTGCGTCTCCGTCGCGGTCAGGCAGCGACAGGCGAAGGGCTGGCGACACGGGCGTCCTGCCCGAGAAAGCGGGCCGGCATCGCGCCGGTATACTCGCCGTCCTGCTGAACCAGGACGCCGCTGACGAACGTGTAGCGAAAGCCGCCAGCGGGCCGTCGCAGGCGCGATCCGCCCCCGGGAACGTCGAACACCTTCTTTTCCGGCGCCCAGTTGAGATCGTCGAGGTTGAAGACCGCGACGTCGGCGATCTTGCCGACCTCGATCGTCCCGCGGTCGACCAGTCCCAATACCTTTGCCTGATCGCTCGACATGCGCTTGACGGCAACTTCTAGTGACATGTCGTGGCGGTCGCGGACGTGGCGGGTGAGGACAAGAGTGGTGTCTCCCGCGCCGTCGAACATACCGATATGCGCGCCCGCATCGCTGCCGCTGATCAGCGACTCGTCAGCCGAGAGCAACTGCCCGACCACATCCAGATCGAGATTGGTAAAGGGGCAAACCAGTTCGGCCTTGAGATTGTTTTCGAGCGCCCAGTCGGCCAGTACGTCCGACGGGTGCCCCCCGCGCTCGCCGAGGATCACGTCGAAAGTCTTGCCGAGATAGTGTTCATATTCCGGCCGGTCGATCGTGATGATCCGGCATCTTGCAAGCCCCCCGCGGCTGGGGAAACCCTCCTGGACGGCATCCCACTGCTCCCGCGCCGTCGCGCGCCATGCCGGGTCGGCAAGGCGACGTTTCTTTTCGTCG
>CBHCMH010000070.1:0-8050 GCA_965974445.1 uncultured Rhizorhapis sp. | reverse complement strand
GGGACGCTTGGCTTTGGCGTCAGCCCCAAGGACGTGATCCTGGCGATCATCGGCAAGATCGGAACGGCGGGCGGCACCGGCTATGTCATCGAGTATCGGGGCAGCACATTCGAGGACATGTCGATCGAGGGACGCCTTACCGTTTCCAACATGTCGATCGAGGGCGGCGCGCGTGCTGGCCTGTTCGCTCCGGACGAAAAGACCTTCGCCTATCTGAAGGGCCGTCCCATGGCTCCCAAGGGCGCGGACTGGGACGCGGCCGTTGCCTATTGGAAGACGCTGCCGACTGACGCGGGCGCGAAGTTCGACGCGACGGTGACGTTGAATGCCGCCGATATCGCGCCCAATGTCACTTGGGGCACCAGCCCGGAGGATGTCGTGCCGATCACCGGCATCGTTCCCGATCCCGAAAGCTTCGCGGACGCGTCCAAGCGGGCGGCGGCGCGGAAGTCGCTGGATTATATGGGCCTTTCGTCGGGACAGCGGATGCAGGATGTGGCCGTCGAACATATCTTCATCGGCAGCTGCACCAACAGCCGTATCGAGGATCTGCGCGCCGCCGCCGAAGTGGTGAAGGGCCGCCATCTGGCCGGCTCCATCAAGCAGGCGCTGGTCGTGCCGGGCTCCGGCCTTGTGAAGCGCCAGGCCGAATCGGAAGGGCTTGACCGAATCTTTACGCAAGCCGGGTTTGAATGGCGCGAGCCGGGCTGTTCGGCCTGTCTGGGGATGAACCCCGACAAGGTGCCGAGCGGAGAGCGGTGCGCATCGACGTCCAACCGCAACTTCATGGGGCGGCAGGGGCCGGGCGCACGCACGCACCTCGTCTCGCCCGCCATGGCGGCGGCAGCGGCCGTAACCGGGCATTTGACCGACGTGCGCGAATTGATGGGGAACGGATGATGAAATGGGCCTTCTATCTTTTGCTGGCCGGGACCATTGGCAGCGGCGTGATGGCGCTGGCCGCCACCGCGCCGACTGCGGCTAAAGCCGTAAAGGACGCGCAATAATGGACGCCGTTTCGACTGTTGAGGGCCGCGCCTACCCGCTGGGCACGAAAAATGTCGATACCGACATGATCATCGCCGCCAAATGGCTGAAGACGATCAGCCGTCATGGCCTGGGCGCGGGCGCTTTCGAGGCGCTTCGGAAGGAACCGGGCAATGTCTTCGATGATCCCGAATATGCGGGCGCACCGGTCCTGATCGCGGGCGATAATTTTGGCTGCGGGTCCAGCCGCGAGCATGCCGCCTGGGCGTTGACCGACATGGGCGTGAAGGCGGTGATCGCGCCGAGCTTTTCCGATATCTTTTCCGGCAACGCGTTCAAGAATGGCATCCTGACCGTGGCCCTGCCGCAGGAAGCGGTGGACCGCCTGCTGGAAGTCGCGAAGACCGATCCCATCCATATCGATCTCGACAGCCAGACGGTAACGACCCCGTTCCAGGATCGTTTCGAATTCGCCATCGACCCCTTCCGCAAGCATTGCCTGGCGGGGGGACTGGATGAGATCGGCCTGACGCTGGAGCAGGATGCCGCGATCGCGCATTTCGAAGCGCGGGAACAGCCATGGCTCCGGCCGGCGATGGCGTGATTTTTCAGGCTGATTGAACCAGCGGCAAGGCCTCTCTATCTTCCCGGCATAACATTTGAGAAAGGCCGGAACATGGCGCAGGAAATCGCGACGCTTGCGGGGGGCTGCTTCTGGTGCACCGAGGCGGTGTTTCAGGATCTGAAGGGCGTCAACAGCGTCGAAAGCGGTTATATCGGCGGAACCAGGCCTGATCCCACCTATGAGCAGATTTGCACCGGAACGACCGGGCATGCCGAAGCGATCCGGATCAGCTTCGATCCCGATGTGATTGGCTATGGCGACCTGCTCGACGTGTTCTTTGCCACGCATGATCCCACCACGCTCAACCGGCAGGGCAACGACGTGGGAACGCAGTACCGGTCCGCGATCTTCCCGCATTCGCCCGAGCAGGAGGAGGAGGCGCGCGCCGCCATCGCGCGGGCTGGGGCGGATTGGCCCGATCCGATCGTGACCAGCATCGAGCCTTTGGCGGCATGGTATCCGGCTGAGGATTATCACCAGCGTTATTGGGACCGGGTGGGCGATCGCAATCCTTATTGCATGGCGGTCATTCCGCCCAAACTGCAGAAATTGCGGAGGAAATTTGCGGAAAGGCTGAAACAGGGCTGACAGACGTTCATCAAGCGATCATGATCTGGTGATAGACCAGCAACCTGGCTCATCACGGGCCGGATCGGAGTAGCCATGAAGTTGATCGCCTACGCTTTGCCTTTCACCTTGCTGCTGCCCGGCTGCATTGCGAAAACGGCGCTTGATGTCGCAACCATGCCGGTGAAGGCGACCGCGCAGGCCGCTGACTGGGCGACCACCAGCCAGGACGAATCGGACCGCAATTACGGGCGCAAGATGCGCGAGCAGGAAGCCCGCGAGGCGCGCGAGGCCAAGAAAGCCGCCGAGGCCCAGCGCAAGGCCTGTAAGGAGGCGGGATATAGCGATTGCGGGTGAGGGCCTTCCTTCACCCCCTATAGAGCGCGTCCAGCCGTTCGCCATAGCGGGCCTTGATGACGTGCCGGCGGATTTTCATCGACGGCGTCATCTCTTCATTCTCAATGGAAAAGGGCTCGTCGGCCAGCATGATACGGCGCACCTTCTCGGTCACCGACAGGTCGCGATTGACCTGATCCACAGCCTCGCGGATCGCTGTGAGTAAGGCCGGATTGGCCTTTAATGCATCCTCGTCCTGCGGCAGGCCCTTTGCCTTGGCCCATTCCTTCGCCCATTCGGGGTCGGGTACGATCAGGCCCACCAGATGCGGCCGCTTGTCGCCCCAGACCATCGCCTGCCCGATTTCAGGCTGGAGGGTCAGCATGCCCTCCACCTTCTGCGGTGCGACATTGTCGCCCTTGTCGTTGACAATGATGTCCTTCTTGCGATCAGTGATCTTCAGGCGGCCCTTCTCGTCGATGATGCCGATGTCGCCGGTATGCAGCCAGTCGTCCGCCAGCACGCGGTCGGTCTCCCGCTCGTTGCGCCAATAGCCCTTCATCACCAGCTCGCCGCGCACCAATATCTCGCCGTCCTCGGCGATGCGGACCTCGGTATTTTTGAGCGGCGGTCCGACCGTGTCCATCTTCAGGCCGACGCTCGGCCGGTTGCAGCTGATCACCGGCCCTGCCTCTGTCTGGCCATAGCCCTGCAGCAGGGTGAGACCGAGCGAATGGAAGAAAATGCCGATGTCCGGATTGAGCGGCGCTCCGCCCGACACCAGCGCCTTTATCCGGCCGCCGAAGCGTTGCTGGATCTTCGGCCGGATGGTGCGGTTTACCAGCAACTGCATCGGCAGGTCCCACAGGGGCAGCGCGCCTTCATAGCTTTTCCCGCCGATGCGCAGCGCCTGCCGCAGCAGATAGGCGGCAAGCGGCCCTTGCTTCTCCACCGTCTTGATCATGCGCGCTCGCAACACCTCGAACAGGCGGGGGACGACGACCATGATGGTAGGCCGCGCCTCCTCCATGTTGGAGGCAAGCTTTTCCAGCCCCTCGGCATAATAGATCTGCGCGCAAAGTCCGATTGGGAAGAACTGCCCGCCGGTATGCTCATAGGCATGGGACAGGGGCAGGAAGGACAGAAAAACCTCGTCCTCCCAGCCGAAATCGCCCGCGATGATGTCGATGCAGCCGTCGATATTGTGCAGGATCGCGCCATGATGCTGCATCACGCCGCGCGGCGCGCCGCCGGTGCCGCTGGTATAAATGAGGCAGGCAAGATCGCCGCGATGAAGCTGCCCGGCCTGCTGGGCGCAGGCGGCAACGTCTCCCGGTTGACTGGCGATCACGCCGTCCCAGTCCAGGATCTGCACCGCCCCGCCCTGCATGCTGCGCAGCGGCTCCATCGAAATCACAACTTGCGCCTGCGACCGCAACACGGCGGGCATCAGCGTGCGGGCGAGCTTGGCCGTGGAAACGATGACGGCCTTGGCGGCGCTGTCGTCCAATATATGCTGATGATCGCGCGTGGTGTTGGTGGTGTAGGTCGGCACCGTCACGCCGCCCGCCGCCATGATAGCAAGGTCGGCGATGCAGAATTCCGGGCGGTTTTCCGACACCAGCATCACCGTGTCGCCCCGGCGCAGGCCATGGGCGCGCAGCCCCTCCGCCAGCGCCGCCACCTGCTGCGCGGTATCCGCCCAGCTCCGCGCGCGCCAGCTTCCCTCTTCCTTGTGCCAGAGGAATGGGGCATCGCCCTTTTCCGCCGCGCGAGCGAAGAACATGCTCACCAGATTGGGGAAATGTTCGAATGCGCGCATGCAGGCCCTCTTTGTTTATGCTCGTCTTCCGTAGCGTTAGGGCGATGTCCGCCGGGAGGGGCCGGTGTGTCAAGGCGCATTCGCAGGAGCACATGTCGTTTCAGTGACGCAGCGCCAATATATTCACTCCGTCAGCGCCACCCCCGGGCTGCGCGGGTCGGCTGCGCCGATCCAGCGGCCGCCGATACGCTGCGCCGCATTCACCTTGGACGAGACATCGGCCGCCACCGCTTTCTGGCCCAGCTTTTCCAATGCCGGGATCATGCCGGCAAGGAAGCTGCCCTGTTCCACCAGCAGGCCCGCATCGTTGAAATAGATGTTGGGCAGCGCGATCGCGTCCTGCGCGGACAGGCCGAAGTCCAGCACGCCGACCAGTGTCTTTAAAACATGCATGATGATCCGCTTGCCCCCTGCCGACCCCAGCGCCAACACCGGCCTGCCGTTGGCGTCATAGACCACTGTCGGCGACATGGAGGACAGCGGCCGCTTGCCCGCCTCCACCCGGTTGGCGACCGGCGCGCCGTCCTTTTCGGGTGCGAAGCTGAAATCGGTCAGCTCATTGTTGAGGAAATAGCCATTGGCGATCAACTGGCTGCCGAACGGCCCCTCTATGGTGGAGGTCATGGTGACGACATCGCCCGCCTTGTCCACCGCTACGAAATGGGTGGTGGCCGGGACTTCGGATGAGGGCGCGGGCGTGCGTGCGCCTGCGCCGGGGGGCGTTCCGGATTCATAGCTTTTGCGGGCTTGGCTGAGCGAGATGAGCTTCGACCGTCTGGCGAGGTAATTGGGATCGATCAGCCCCGGAACCGGCACCTCGGCAAAATCCCGGTCGCCGAGATAGGTGTCGCGGTCGGCATAGGCGAGGCGCATCGCCTCCCCGATCAGGTGCCAGCTTTGCGGGCTGTCCTTGCCCAGCGCGCCCATGTCGAAGCGCTCCAGCATGCCCAATATCTGCAGCACGGTCGTCGCGCCGGAGGAGGGCGGCCCCATCCCGCACACGACATAGATGCGGTAATGCGAACAAAGCGCCGGACGTTGTTTGGCCTGATAGCCGGACAGATCCTCGGCCGTCATGACCGCCGGATTAAGCGGGGCATTGGCAATCGTATCGGCAATCGCCTGTGCATTCTGGCCGCTGTAAAAGGCGTCCGGCCCTTCCGCCGCCAGCCGCTTCAGGAACGCCGCGAGCGCCGGGTTGCGGATGACCGAACCCACTGGGGCGGGCGCGCCGTCGCGCCAGTAGATCCCCTGCGCCGCTGGAAACTCCTTCCACAGCGGAGCCAGCATCTGCAGGCGTCCGTGCAGCGTCTCATTGACCTCAAAGCCCTCTTCCGCCAGCCGGATCGCCGGTTGGAACAGGTCGGCCCAGGGCAGCTTGCCCCATTTTCCGTGCGCCATCTCCATCAGGCGCAGATTGCCGGGCACGCCGACCGACAGCCCGCCGGGCACGGCCTGCCTGAACGGCATCGGCTTGCCGTCCGGCCCCAGAAATCGGTCGGTTCCAGCTGCTGCGGGCGCGGTTTCCCGCCCGTCGATCGTGTCCAGAACGCCCATCCGCCCATCATGGTGCAGCAGGAATCCGCCGCCCCCAATGCCGCTCGACTGCGGTTCGACGACTGTCAGCGCCACCAGCATGGCCAGCGCCGCATCGGTGGCGCTGCCGCCCTTGCGCAGCATCTCTCGCCCGGCTTCGCTCGCGCGCGGATCGGCGGAGGACACCACGCCGCCCCCCGCCAGCGCGGGCGCGGCGGGAAGAGCGAGGACGAGCAGGAAGGAAAGGATGATCTTGAGCACGCGGCCCCCTGTGGTTGCGGTCAGCCGGTTTCGCTTCCGACGGCCTCTTCTATATGCGCAAAGCCGTCGCGTAAAAGCAGCGACTTGAGGCCCGCATTGATCCGGCGGGGAAGGCCGGGGCCTTCGAATACCAGTGCGCTGTAGATCTGGATCAGCGACGCGCCCGCGCGGATGCGGGCATAGGCCTGCTCGGCGGACGCTATGCCGCCCACGCCGATCAGCGGGATCGCGCCGTCCGTCGCCTTGCGAAAGTCGCGCAGCCTTTGCAGCGCCAGGTCGTGCAGCGGCGCGCCGGACAGGCCGCCGCTTTCTCCCGCAAAACGCCCGGTCAGCGGCGGACGGGCGATGGTGGTGTTGGAAACGATCAGCGCATCGACGCGATGCGCCGCGCTCAGCTCTGCGATATCGTCAATGTCGGCGGGCTCCAGATCTGGCGCGACCTTCAGGAAAATGGGCGGCCCGTCCGTACCGCGCGCGGCCATCACCGCCGCCAGCAATTCATTGAGCGCCCCCCGGTCCTGCAGCGCGCGCAGGCCCGGCGTGTTTGGCGAACTGATATTGACCGTCAGATAGTCGGCCAGCGCCGCCATGTTGCGGACACCGGTCGCATAGTCGGCGATCCGATCCGCCGCATCCTTGTTCGCGCCGATATTGATGCCGGTCACGCCGCCCTGCCGCCGCCGCAAACGAGCCATGGCAGCGGCCTGACCGCCATTGTTGAAGCCCATCCGGTTGATGACCGCCCGATCCTCCGGCAGGCGGAACAGGCGCGGCCGGGGATTGCCCGGCTGGGGTAGGGGGGTGAGCGTGCCCAGCTCGGTAAAGCCAAAGCCCAGCCGATGCATCTTGTGCGCGACCTCGCCATCCTTGTCGAACCCGGCGGCAAGACCCACCGGGTTGGGGAAGCGCAGCCCGGCGACGGTCGTGGCCAGCATCGGGTCGTCCTTCGGCGGATTGCCGGCGGGCAGGACTTTAAGGGCGCGGATGGTCAGCCGATGGGCGGATTCGCCATCAAGGTTGAACAACAGGGGACGCAGCAGGGCATAGAGCATAGGCGCTCGCCTATGCCAGCCAATGGCGAATGGGTCAAAGCTGGATGTCGAGCGTCATTCCGGCGAAAGCCGGAATCTCCCTCGACCTGTGACGGCTTGGCTCACGAGACCCCGGCGTTCGCCGGGGTGACGGGATCGGATCGTTTTTACTACGGCGTAATCGCCCGCGCATTCTGCCCATCGCCTTCCGGCGCGGCGATGATGTCGCGGGTGGTGGCGCCCTTGTCCACTGTCGCGGTGTCCGGATCGCCGACATTGGAGCGGACAGCGGGATCGGTGTCTGCGGCTCCCGCAGCGTTCAGCAGGCCGCGCTCGGCGGCGCTGCGCGCGGCGTCACTGCCGTACATGGCTTCGAGCGCCTGACGATTGGCGCTGCTGCTGTCCGCGCGGCCCGCTGCACCGGGACGGGGCGGGACCAGTGCGAAATCGGGCGGGATGACCAGCGGCGCTGCCCGCGAAACGGCAAATTCGTCGGGCCGGTCGCGATTGAAGAGACCGCCGCCCGAACCGCAGGCGGAAAGGCCGAGGGCCATGGCGCAAAGGCTGATGCCCGCAACGAACTTACGCATTTCTTTTCTCCACTTTGTCCCCCTTGTCGCGCAGCAGCAACGCGCGCGCAAGCAGGATCAACACACCTATCGTAATGGCGGCGTCCGCCAGATTGAAGACCAAAAAGGGCCGCCAGCTTCCGATATGAAAATCGGCGAAGTCAACGACATAACCAAAGCGCGCCCGGTCGACGATATTGCCCAGCGCCCCGCCCAGCACCAGCCCCAGCGCCAGCACGTCATCCCGCGCCTTTTCCCGCCACATCCAGGCGGCGACGAACGCGGCAATGAGGGCGGTCATGCCCACCAGCGCCCA
>CBHCMH010000069.1:0-8098 GCA_965974445.1 uncultured Rhizorhapis sp. | reverse complement strand
GCCTGGCGGCAGGGTTTTATTGGGGACGAGGGCCTCGATCGCGCGATCGATCGGTTGGGCAAGAGCCAATATGGGCAGTATCTCAAGGGCCTCCGGGTATAGCGTCTTGCCCGACCGGAGGGATATGTCCTCATTGCATCAATGGCAGCATCCCGTTTTCCGTGCGCTCAGCAAACGATGCGCATGCGGCGGGGCTCCAAATCGCTCATTGAAGCGGCGGCTGAAATGCGCAACCGAACGAAAGCCGGTCGCTGTTGCGATGTCGGCGATCGATAGAGTGTTGCGCTGGTCATTCCTGAGTAAATCCCGCGCGCGCAACAGCTTATGGTCAAGGATCAACTGCCCGAGCGTAACCCCCGCCATAGTCATGATGGCATATAGGTAGCTTCGCGACACCCCCAGGCGAGAGGCGATGAATTCAGGTGAAAGGTCCATGTCGGCGAAATGTAAGGCGACCAGTTCCTGTACACGCGCAAAATGCTGATCAACGGCGTTTGACCGGACATCTGCCGCCGGCTGCGGTCGGAATGTCGCATTGATCAGGTCCAGCAAAACGTTGACGAGCGGCGTTTCGTTATAGCTGGTGACAAAATCACGTTCCTGCCAGTAGCTCGACAATGTCTTGCGCAGGACAGCGCCAATGCCGTTGTTGCTCGGGCGCGGTGAAAGGCACCAGCTATCCACTTGCGGACAACGCAATTTCAAAAGGCTTGACGGCAAATTGAGCGCAATGGCGCGCGCAGAACCGATCTGTTCGGTGACAAGCGATTGTTGCGAGGACATCAGGATCAGGTCGCCGGTCGAGACAAGGACCTTTGTTCGTCCCTCGACAAAGGCGATATGACCCTCTTCAACATAATGCAGAATGTAGGAATGCTGATCTATGCCGGATTGCTCCATACGGCGTCCGCAAAAAGAGCGGTTGGCGAAGGCGCGCGTGAGCGTGGCCGGGCCAACCAGACCCGTGTCGATCCGGCCCCGAAAGCTTTCGCGTTCATCGACACGCACAATTTCATATGGGAAATAGCTGCTCGACACCTTGGATTCGAAATCTGCTACAGTAGATGCTGACGCCATCAGTGCGCTCATATCGCTCTCCATGATTTGACCGTAGCGTCTTGCCGCGCGTCACTGTCTGTTCGAAATCGACAGGGTTTTCCGGCATCATGTGTGCATGCAGCACTTTGTCAATAGCGATCCGGATCGCCGACACAGGAACCTGACCCAAGGGTCAGGTTCCTGTGTCTGAACCGATGCAAATGCATTTTGCGGGATCGCACGGCCCAACGTCAGGGGGCGGCGGATCTCATGACGGGGCATGCCATTTTGGCCCAGGTGCCGCTGTTCAATATTTGAACCCTACCGTCACCCCATACGTCGCCGGGCGTCCGGCATAACGGACAACGACGTCGGATTGCGCGAACACATTGTCCCAATAATAGGTATCGAAGACGTTCTTGCCCCAGACCATCACGCGCCACCGGTCATCGCTCGCACGAACGCCAGCGCGCAGATTGACAAGGGCATGACCTTCGACATTGTAGACCTGCCGTCCGTCGATGAAGACCGTATCGCCGCCGATGATCGATGTCGTGTCACTCCGTATCCGGACATCGCCACCGATAAACGGCGTCAGATTACCGGCGTCCCATTCATAATCGGCGATCAGCGATGCCTGATATTTCGGCGTATAGGGAACGCTGGCGCCGGCAAAATCAGCCGATTGGCCACCCGAGCTGACCCCCACGAATTCCTTGACCTTGGCGTCCGTATAAGTGCCGGCAAGGGTTATGGCCAACCCGCGTACGGGCCGCGCCGTCAATTCCAGTTCAGCGCCAAATACGCTCGACCGGTCCACGTTGACCAGCGTCTCGATCAATCCAAAGACCGGATCAATCGCCTTGGACCGCAATTGCTTGTTGCGATAGTCGTAATAATAGACGGCGGCATTGGCGGCAAGCGTGCGGTCCAGAAGCTGCGCCTTTACGCCGGCCTCATAGGATAGAACGGATTCCTGCTTCACGCCGACATATTGCTTGTAGACCGCCGCGCCTGTGACCGGGATGCTGCCCGCCTTGTAGCCCTTGGCGACGTTGGCATAGAAAAGGACATCCGACGTCGGCTTGTAGTCGATGCCGACACGCCACGACAGATTATCTTCATTCAGTTTCTGGGCATAGACCGGGCCGGGCGTGACATCGGGTTCCGGCATGAAATGGTAGCAATCGCCAGGTTGCAGATCCACATCGATATTGTAGACCGCACTGGCCAGAAATTCGAAAAAGCCGTAGCTCGCGCCGCCGTCCTGATCGAATGTGCAATTCTCGGCCCGGCGCCGCGCATCGGTATAGCGGGCACCGGCTTTCAGGGTGAAAGCCTTGCCGATATCCAGTTCGGCGTTGCCGAACACCGCGCTGTTGCGCAGATGCTGGTCGGTATAAAGTCCGGAAGCAAAGATTCCGAACGCCGGAAATGTCGAAGAGTCGGAGAAATCAGCGAGATACTCCTCGAAAACATGACTTTTCTCGTAGTTTCCGCCAAGCACCCAGCGAAATTTCTGGTTCGGATTGTTGGATATGCGGACTTCCTGGGTAAATGTCTTGATGAAGCCATGCTGATCCCTGAAGTCGAAATTGTTGAATGACTGGCCATCGCCTTCGGGGACCTGGTCCGTCTTGTATTTCGCATAGGATGAAATCGACGTCAGCGTCAGATCATCGGTGATGTCGAATTCACCGCGTAAGGCTACCTGCCAGAACCGGTTGTTTGCCGCTGGCCGCGAATTGGGCGACCAATCGGCTGCGCGTGTGTCGTCAGGCGCGATCGGGTAGGCGAGGACGGCAGGATTTGCGCAACATGGCTGCTGCGGATTGGCCAGAATATATTGCGCGGCCAACGGGTCGGACTTGTCCTTCCAGCCATTCACGTTCAGACGAAACCGGATGGCGCTGCTGGGATCCCAGTCAAGGAGGAAGCGCCCGGCATAAAATTCAGCCTCTCCCAGCCTATCATCGCGGGTGTAACTGCGCTGCCAGTCGTCGCCGTGCACGACCCGGCCGGCAAGTCGTGCGCTCAATGTTGGCGCGAGCGGGCCGCTGATGTAGGCGTTGGCCTCGATTGTATTGAAGCGGCCGTAGCTCAGGTCGCCGCCCGCGGAAAACGTGTCCGTCGGTTTGGCGGCGATGTAGTTGATTGCGCCGCCAGTCGAATTTTGGCCGAACAAAGTTCCCTGCGGCCCTTTCAGGACTTCAATCCGTTCAAGGTCGAACGCCGTCAGTTTGGTCATCGCGGGGAATTGCAGCGGCACTTCGTCCAGATAGACGCTGACGGTCGGATAGGCCGCCAGCGTGCTTTCATAAAAGCCGACACCCCGCAGCGTGAACACTGGCGTGTTCGTCGCGGTTGCGGCGAAGGTCAGGCCCGGAACGGCCTGGGCGACATCCGCCAGCGTCGAAATTTTCTGCCGTTCCAGATCCTGGGCGGTGAAGGCCTTCACCGTCAGGCCAACGTCGTTGATCGACTGGGACCGCTTCTGTGCGGTTACGATGATGTCGCTGACCGGCGGCGCACCGGCGGCCTCTGGCGCCGATTGTTCGCTCTGGGCATTGGCCGGCGCGGCGAGCGCCATCATCAGGGCCAGAGTCGAGACGGGCAAAAGCGGATTTAGCGAGATATTCAATGTTATTCCCCCTCCTTTGACAAGTATTTCTGTTCAGCTTCAGGTTTTGGCAGCGCAAAGGCGAGCGTGACGTCGCCTTTGCGCGTGCCGAGAATTGCGTGCCCGCCTGCGGAGACGACGAGATATTGCCGCCCGGCGGCCATATAGGTCATCGGTGTAGCCTGACCGCCGGCCGGAAGCCGCGCCTTCCAGAGCTCCGCGCCATTGCGGGTGTCGAATGCACGGATGTACCGGTCCATTGTGCCAGCGATGAATGTGACATCCCCCCGCGTCGTCACGGCGCCACCGACATTGGGAACGCCCACCGGAATGGGAGGCCCAAAGCCAAGCCCCAACGGCCCCGAATCCCGCGCAGTGCCCAGTGGCCTGCTCCACAATGTGCGCCCCGATCGCAAATCGACCGCGGTGAGGCGCCCCCATGGGGGCTGATTGCACGGAACCGCGAGCGGGCCCATAAACGGCTCCTGTTCCCAGGCATAGGGCGTGCCGATCATCAACGGCGTCCAGCGCGCGTTCGCCGCAGCGGCGGACACCTGCTTGCGCGGCACCAGCCTGACCCGCCAGGGGATCATGCTGATATTGGCAATGGCGATCTGCCGGTCCTCGTCGATGGACAGTCCGCCCCAATTCATGGTGCCCGTAAGCCCGGGATAGACCAGACTGTAATCGGTGTTGGGCGGAGTGTACCGGCCTTCATAGCGCGTTTTGCGAAAGCGGATCCGGCAGATCATCTGGTCGAGCGGCGTGATGCCCCACATCGCACTTTCCGTCAGCGGCGGCGGCGCGAGGGAGATCGCCGAGGAGGGTTGGGTGGGGCTCACAGGCTCGCCGGCAATAGCGCCCTGCGGAACCGTGCGTTCCAGAACCGGGAGGAGCGGTTTGCCCGTCCGGCGATCAAGAATGAAAATATCCCCTTGCTTGGTGCCCTGGACCAGCGCCGGCACCCGCCGGCCGCCAATGTCGATATCGGCAAGCGAGGGCTGCATCGGCACGTCATAATCCCACAGATCGTGGTGGACAGTCTGGAACGACCATCGCGGCCTGCCATCCTCGACCGACAGGGCCACGACCGAGCTGCCATATTTCTCATCGAACGGCCGCCGGCGCACGCCATAGAAATCCGGGCTGGGATTGCCGAGCGGCAAGAATACCAGTCCCAATGCCGGATCGGTCGTCAGCGGCGCCCAGGCATTGGGCGTGCTTGGCGTGTAGCGCTGGCCCGGCGGCGGCGCGCCCGGTCGATCCGGCGCCCCCATGTCCCAGGCCCAAATCAGGGCGCCACTGTGTACATCATAGGCCCGGATCACGCCGGACGGCATGTCGATCTTCTGATTGTCCAGCACCAGGCCGCCGACGATGATCCGGTCGCCGACGACGGCGGGGCCGGATGTTGAATAGGTGTGGCTGTTCTTGATCTTGCCGAAGCCGTCATGGAGCGCCACATAGCCGTTATCGCCAAAGGTTTTGCACAAGGCGCCGCTAGGCGCATCGAGGGCGACCAGCCGCCCGTCCAGCGTCGTTGAAAATATCCGTGCGCTGCATGGCCGCCCTATAGCGCCAGCATCGCTGAAATAGGCCAGGCTACGGCAGGTGCGGGTGGCATAGTCGCCCACTTTTATCCTGGGATCATGGCGCCAAAGCTCACGTCCGTTCCGGGCATCCAGGGCGATGACGGTGCTGGATGCGGTACAGGTATAGACGACGGCCCCGATCTTGAGAGGCGTCGATTCGAGCGAGGCGGTGGCGTGCGGTGCTTCGCGCGAATGGTGTTCCCATATCCTTTGCAAACGGTCGGCATTTCCGGCATTTATCTGGGCGACAGGGGCAAATCGGGAACCTCCGGCTTCCTGTCCATAATGCGCCCAATCCGTCTCCGCTGGCATTGTCGTGGTCCATCGGGCCGGAGCGGCAGAAGATGGTTGAACGAACAGTGCTGCAAAGCCGGCCACAAGGCCGAGCAACATCGGTACCGCAAGCGCACCGCTCCAGCCGCACCGGCTTACCCAGCGATACCCGGAACGGGGCATCGCGGGCAGGAGGAAGGCCAATCCCAGTATCGCCGGGCCGGCTAGGCGTGGCATCAGTGCCCAAGGGTCGCGGCCGGACTCCCAAACTGCCCATAACAATGTAATCGCCAGCAGCGCGGCATAAGTAATGTCGCCGCGCGGGTCGTTCCGCGAGACAAAAAATGCCGCCAGCAGGACGATGGTGCCCGCGATCGCATAATAAGCCGATCCGCCAAGTACAATCAGTTGTCCGCCCCCACCAAGCAGGAAAAGCCCTATCGGCAGCAGGAGCAGCGCAAAGAGCCGCACCCACCATCTACCCGCCCCGCTTTTTCGGAGCCGTTGGTGAAGGGAGGTGAGCGTATCCATCGTGTGTCAGCCGCGATGAAAAATATGATAGCGGCGGTCGCGGAACAGCCAGGTGTTCCCCTGTTTCACATACTGGTCGTCATAGCGGCCGGTCACGCGAAAGGTGTCACCATTGGCATCGGTGACGAGCTCGGAGACATAGACGCAGCCGGTTGCCTCCTCGCCAAGCACCTCGAGTTGCCCCATGGCGCTCATGAAGACCAGCATGGGGTGCGCATCCAGCGCTTTCTGGCACGAAGCGATTATGGCAGCCCGCCCGGTCAGCTGCCCCATCTGGGGATGGAACCATTTGGCATCCTCGGACCAGAGCGCTGCAAAATGATCGATGTCGTGACGCGACACTGCGTCGCCATAGCTGGCGTTCAGCTCCTGTATGGCGACGCGGTCGGCCAAGGCCCCTGTAAAAGACATGATTGCGATCTCCGGCGTTCAGGCGCGGGTGCCGGCGCGACGTTCGTCCTCATGCTTCTGGACAGCCTTGGCTGCGGCGTCGGTTGCAGCACCGATGAAGCGCTGCGCATTCGTCGGTTCGGCGGCATAATTATAGGCGGCCTGGCGTTGTTCATTGAGGCGATTGACGACCGGCATCACATAGCGCTGCCAGAGCTCGAATGATCTCTTCGTTTTCTCGGTTGTCGCCCAATAATGAACATTCTGCAGGAAGCAGCCGAAGTCGCCCTGCTTTTCCTTCACCCGGTACAGCATCTCGATTGCGTCATCGGGGGTCCCGACGATGATCGTGCCGTCCGCAATAAGGTGATCGACGGGATCGCCGGTTGCGTCTTTTGATGAATAGCCGACAGGGCTTACCGTGTTGAAATACCTCGCCCAGTCGTCAAAGCCGAAGCGGATGTCTTCCCGCGCCTGGGCCCGCGTTTCCGCAATGTAGACCGGCGCCACCAGGCGGAGGCGTTCCCTGTCCATGGTCTGGCCATGTTGGGCCGCAACTTCGTTGGCCAGCGCCCAGTTCGTTGCCAAAGCGTCATATCCGCCCTTTTGCGTCGCGGCGAGGCACAGCATCGAAAAGCCATGCCGGCCCGCAAGCTTGCCGCCCGAGGGCGTCACCACGGAAGCGACCGCAATCTCAGGATAGGGCCAGCTATAGGGAAGGTTGTGGCATGCCGCTTCATTCAGTTCGAACCAGTCGGTCTTCATGGTTACGCGTTCGCCCCGGAACAGGCGCAAGATCACCTCGATCGCCTCAACCATGCGGTCCCGCTGGGTACCCGGATCAATTCCCATCTGGATTGCATCCTCGGGCAACAAGCCGGGGCCAACGCCTATCATGATGCGGCCGCGGGTCTGATGATCGAGCTGGATGATGCGGTTCGCGGTCGTCAACGGGTGATGATAGGGAAGCGAGATGACGCCTGTGCCCAGCTTGATCCGCTTGGTCCGTTCCGCGGCGGCGGCAATGAACAGCTCAGGGCTGGAAATCAGTTCGTAGCCGCCCGAATGATGCTCACCGACCCAGGCCTCCTCATAGCCGAGGCGATCTACATGCTCGATCAGCTCCAGATCTCGCTGGATGCAAAGCGTGGGATCCTCGTGCACCGGATGAATGGGTGGAATGAAAATGCCGCTCCGCATCTTTATGGTCATGATGTTCGCCTGTGCTGCTGGTGTCAGGCTGTCTTACTGAACGCTTCCCCCCTGTGCTGTCCTGTATTCCTGGACAATTTTGAAACATAGTGTGGGGCAAAAGCGGGGCGCCCATTCGATCGGTCCCATTGGGCCGGACGCATGATCAACCGGTTTGTTCACGCCGATTAAGGGCATTCTGGAGACGTTGTTGCGCGCCCCTGCATCAGGCTCTGCTCCAGCCGGGCATGAGTGGTCAAAGACAGACATGGGCAGATATATAGCCTCAGCGTTTCTTCAGCGCTTCCGTCACCTTGCGCACATCCTGCGAGCGGCCCCTGGGCATGATCAATATGTCATTGCCTGTCGCGACCACGATCAGGTCGTCAACGCCCACCATCGCGATGCGCGGGCCGTCGCTGTGGACCAGGCAATTGCGCGTGTCGATCGCGATGACATCCCC
>CBHCMH010000068.1:0-8114 GCA_965974445.1 uncultured Rhizorhapis sp. | reverse complement strand
ACATCAAACAGCGCGGACAGATATTCGGGACCGATCTCGTTGCTGGCCCAGTAATTGAGGGCGGCATTATGCGACATCATCAGCAGGCTGGCGAGCGTTTCGGGCCGGGCTTGCGGCTCCAGCTCACCCTCTAGCTGGATCTCCCTTATGAAGTCGCAATGGAAGGTCCGGTAAATCTGCCGGACCGCAAACAACGTCGAATCCCGCGCCAGCATTGTGGCGACCGAGCGGATGAGTTCATTCGAATCGAGCGATGTCTGCGCCATTCGCTGGTTGAGAGCGATGAGGCCGTCGAAACCCTTTTCATGACTTTGAAAGGCGCTGCCGATGAAGGAACGCGTCCGAAATTCGATGGCAGCCGACAGCACTCCCTCTTTGCTGCCGAAGACATTGTAGATGGTGGTAGGCGTAATATCCGCCAGCTCCGCCAGTTCCCGCACCGACACGCCATCAAAGCCCTTGCGCTCCATCAGGTCGAGGGCAGCGTTCAGGATCGCAAGATACCGTTTCCTTTTCCGTTCGGACAAGGGCCGCTTGGGCGACAGGGGCAAGGAAACGGTCATGGCAGTTGTAAATCAAGGCCCCGCAGCGACCGGGAATTGGGCGTAATCGCCCCTCCGGTCTGTCCGGCCGTGCTTCGCATAGACGCCCGAACCTGTCTAGTGTAATAGGTTACAATATGAAATATGTTACAATATGTAACGTGATGCAAAACTAGCAAGAGATTCGCCGCCGCGCAGGCATCGGCCTTCGTCCGCCGGCAATCTCCGGGATCACGATCACGCTGCGCGTGGCGGAGGGGAAGATGGACGCTCAACGTCTTGCAGGCATTTATCGGTCGGCGCTCCTGTCGAGGCGGTTTGAGGAGCGCCTTCTCAAACTTTCGATGGAGGGTTTCCTTCCGCCGATGCTGCACCCCGGCGCGGGCCATGAAATCGGCCAGCTGGCGGCAATCGAGGCGCTGAGGCCCGACGATCCCATCATCTACTCGCATCGCGGCCTGGCCTACATGGTGGGGCGCGGCGTGCCGCTGGCGGCTATGCTGTGCGACATTTCCGGGCGCTTTGGCGGCACGAACAACGGCAAGGGCGGCATCATGCATGTCGTCGATACCGCGCGCGGCATTTATGGCGAAAGCGGCACGCTGGGAGGCGGGCTTGTCGTCGCCACTGGCATGGCGATGGCGCTCAAGAAAAAGAAGTCATCCAGCATCGTTGCGCACTTCTTCGGCGATGGCGGGTCCAATCGCGGCACCTTTCATGAAAGCCTCAATTGGGCCGCCGTTCTGAAACTGCCGGTGCTATTCATCTGCGAAAATAATGGCTGGGCCGTCTCCGTGCCCACATCCGCCAGCACGGCGGTGGAGGACATTGCCGACCGCGCTGCCGGCTATGGCATCCCCGGCCACGTCGTTGACGGCTGCGACGCCGAAGCGGTGTACAAGGTCATGCAGGAGGCCGCCGACCGCGCCCGTTCCGGGCTCGGCCCCAGCCTTATCGAAATCAAGATGGTCCGGCTGCTTGGTCATTACGCCACCGATCCGCAGGCCTATCGCGAGGGCTTCGACGCAGGCACATTGAGCGATCCGCTCACGGCCTTCGCCGCCGGGTTGATCGCCTCGGACGTGCTGAGCGATGCCGCAATTCAAGCGCTGGAGGCCGAAATCGCGGCCGAAATCGATGCCGCCGTGGCTGTGGCCAAGGCCGCCGCACCGCTGCCTGCCGAACTCGCCTACACCGATCTTTATGCATGAGGCGCGCTGAGATGCGAACGATCACCTATGCCCAGGCCATTAATGAAGCCATCGCCGAGGAAATGGCGCGCGATGATGACGTGATCCTTTATGGTCAGGATGTGGCCCGGTTGGGCGGCATATTCCAGGTCACGACGGGACTTCTCGATCGCTTCGGACCCGAAAGAGTGTTCGACTCGCCGATCTCCGAAAATGTGATGGTCGGCGCGGGCGTGGGCGCGGCGGTGATGGGCCTGCGCCCGATTGTCGAACTGCAATTTGCCGACTTCCTGATCACGGCGGGGGACGAGATATTCCTCAAGGCCGGGATGTGGCGCTTCATGCATGGCGGCGCGTTCAAGGTGCCGCTGGTCGTCCGCCTGCCCTCCGGCTCAACCGGCGCTGGCCCCGAACATTCAACCTGTCCGGAGGCCTATGTGATGCATTCACCGGGCCTGCGCTGCGCCGTGCCGTCAACGCCCGCGGATGCAAAGAGCCTGCTTGTGCAGGCGATCCGGGACGACAATCCCGTCATGTATTTCGAACATCGCCTGCTCTACCAGACGCGCGGTGATATCGAAGACGATGCAGCCAGCCTGCCGTTAGGGAAGGCCGCCATCCGCCGCTCGGGCTCAGCGGTCACAATCATAGCCTGGCAACTGATGCTGCAGCGTGCCCTGCAGGCCGCCGATATGCTGGCGGACGAGGGTATTGATGTTGAGGTGATCGATCCCCGGACGCTCAACCCCTTCGATTGGGACACGGTGATCGACTCGGTCAAGAAAACCGGCGCCTGCGTGGTGGTGGAGGAGGGCTATCGCTCGCTCGGCGTGGGCGCGGAAGTCGCCGCCGTGCTGATGGAACGGGCGCTGCCCTGGCTCGACAAGCCCTTCCGCCGGCTGGCCATTCCCGACGTGCCGCTGGGGTCTGCCGACGCTCTGGTCAGCGAGGTCATACCCTCGACTGACGCCATCGTCCGGACTGTGCGGGAAGTGGCGAGGGGATGAGCATGGCGCATGATGTGCTGATGCCGCAGCTTGGCCAGGCCATGATGCGCGGCCGGATCATTGAGTGGCAGGCGGCAACGGGCGACCAGGTCATGGCCGGAACCCACCTGCTGACCATAGAGTCCGACAAGTTCACCTATGAGATAGAGGCGCCGGCTTCCGGCAGCCTCCACCGGCTTGTCGATGTCGGTGAGGAAGCCGAAGTCGGGATGGTGCTTGGCCGGATCGGAAACGGGCTGGCGGCCGATGTCCCGCCCGTGGATGGCGTCGTAGCGATTGCCGGGGATCGGCCTGAGCCTGTGGCACTTTCTCGGCCCCATCCTGACACTCGTCGGTTCGCGTCGCCAAAGGCCAGGGGCATCGCGGCGGGCCGCATTGACCTAAACGACGTTCCCGTCAGCCGCGCCGACAATCTGATCGTGGCGGCGGATGTCGAGCGGGCTCTGGCGGCGCGCACAGCAACCTCTGTTCCACGCGGCGGCGCGATCGAGCGGCTGCAGCAGTCCTGGCAGCAAGCGCCGCATTTCGTGCAGATGATCGATGTCGATGCAACCGCACTGGTCGAGGCGCAACGGCTGCGAAAGGCCGGGCGTCTGCCAGCAACGCTCAACGATATTCTGGTCCATGCCGCCGCGCAGACGTTGGCAGAGTTTCCTGCCGTCAACGCGCGCATTGCCGATGGACAGCCGGTGCGGAACGACAGGATCGACATCAGCCTTGCGGTTGCGACCGACCGGGGGCTGCGGACACCCACGCTGGGCGATGTGGGGGCGAGGCCGCTCGCGTGGGTGTCCGAACGGGCGCGCGAAGCGATTGACGCGGCAAAGTCGGGCCGCCCCAATAGCGGGCGCGCCAGTCTCACCATTTCCAATCTGGGCGCGTACGGCGTCCGGCAGGGTACGCCGGTCCTCAATCTAGACGAGGCCGTCCTCATCTTTGCCGGCGCGATCACGGAAAGGGCCGTCGTCGTCAACGGCTCCGTTGTTGCCCGGCCGCAGATGACGCTCAGCATTGCCTATGACCACCGGGTCGTGGACGGCATGCAGGCGGCCCAGTTCAGCGCGGCGCTCCGCAACCGGCTGGAACGCTTCGACCTCGTCCCATGGCGGGATGGGACGCAGGCGCACCCCGAGCGCGCCGTCACGCTGCGGTCGGATGGGAAATTGCGCTGCGACCTGACCGCGGGGCCGCATCGCTGGGCCATCGACGAGCCCCTTTCCATCGGGGGAGACGACAGCGCTCCCGACCCGGTGTTGCATTTCCTGGGCGCGCTGCTTTCCTGCATGACGATCGCGTTCAGGGTCGTGGCGGCGCGGCGCAAGGTGCCGATCGACCGGATTGCTGGCGACATCAGCGCCAGCCCGGCCACCGGAAAGGTCAGGCATATCGCGATACAGCTCAATATCTGGTCGCCGGCGGAAAAGGCGAACGTCGAGGCGCTGCTCAAGTCCGCCAAGGCATCCTGTTACGTCCACGACCTGCTGAAGGATGACCTCGACCTGACCGTGGACCTGACCGTTCTTCCATCCGGAGAGGCCATATGAAGGCAGTTATCAAGCGCGGCCCCGATCTTGTCGTCGGCGATATTCCGGTACCACAGCCGGGTCCAGGGCAGGTGCTGGTGCGAACCCTGCATTGCGGCATCTGCGGATCGGATCTGCATGCGCTCAACCATTATGGCGCAATGATCGACGCCGGGCGGCGCACTGGCCTTGCCACAGGCAAGCTGGACCCTGATGCCGACATCGTCTTCGGCCATGAATTCTGCGCCGAGGTGGTAGATTACGGCCCGGATACCGACCGCCGGATCGCGCCCGGTACGGCAGTCTGCGCGCTGGCGGTCAATTTCGATGCGCAGGGCGTCGAGGGCGTGGGCTATTCCAACCGCTATAATGGCGCGTTCGCTGAATATTTCATTCTGACCGAAAGCCTGTTGCTGCCCGTAACCAACGGGCTGCCCACGGACGTTGCAGCGCTGACCGAGCCGATGGCCGTTGCGGTGCACGCCGTCGCCAAGGCCGACACGTCCGACAGCGCCTATCTGGTTGTCGGATGCGGCCCCATTGGCCTCGCGATCATCATCGAGTTGAAAGCGCGGGGACTGGGGCCGGTCGTCGCCGCTGATTTTCAGCCGGAGCGGCGGGCCCTTGCGGAGCGGCTGGGGGCGGACATCGTCGTCGATCCGGCATCTTCGGACCCGCACGGCCATTGGGAGGCCTTCGGCATTCCGACCGGCCTGATGGACCTCGCTGCGGCAGGCGGAAAGGCTCGCCGCGCCGTCATTTTTGAATGTGTGGGTGCGCCCGGCGTGCTGAACGCCATCATCTGCGCCGCTCCTCCCGCCGCGCAGGTCATCGTCGCTGGCGTGTGCATGTCGCCTGACCGGATCGAACCGATGATCGCCAACAACAAGGAAATCGAGCTGCGATTCACCATGGCCTATTCCGGCGAGGAGTTTGCCGAGACTCTGCATCGCTTGTGTGAAGGGCAACTGGATGCGGCCCCGATGATCACTGGAACCACCGGTCTCGACGGGGTCCCCGACGCCTTCCAGCAACTCGCCCAGGCACCGCGCCACGCCAAGATCATGGTGTGCCCGTGCTGATCTCCATCCATTTAGCGAGGAAAGCGACATGATCCCGCGCAAGATAAAGATCGATTTCTCCGGCGTCCCCATGCAATGGACCCGTATTCCCGAATATGCCGCCATCCAGAATGCCGGGAGCCCCATCGCCACGCAGAGCGAGATTTTCGTCAACGCCGTGATGGCGAAGTTCCGTGACCGGATTCCGGCGGACAACCCAAAGCTTCGGGAAGAGGTGGACATATTTGTCCGGCAGGAAACCAATCACTGCTTCCTCCACGCCGATTTCAACAAGGAAATGTATGCGCGCGGCTATGAAGACATAAAGCCGTATGAAACCCGGATGCGGGATTATTATCGCCGTCTGCTCAAGGAGAAGTCGCTGGAGTTCAATCTGGCCTATTGCGCCGGGTTTGAAAATATCGCTCTTTTCTCATCGAAATTCGCCTTCATCGCCGCGCCTGACCTGTTCGAGGGCGGCGACCAGCGGATGGTGGATCTGTACAAATGGCATCTGGCCGAGGAATTCGAGCACCGCACCGTCGCCCATGCTGCCTTTGCGGCCATATCGGGCAATTATTTCCTGCGCATCGATGGCGCGCTGGTGGCCTTCCGGTCGCTCAATGCTTTCCAGAAGGCGATATTGAACAGCATCCTGCGCGTTGACCGGCAAAGCATGTCGGCCCAGGAGGTCAAGGCGTCGAAGCGCCGCCTGAACAAACTCCACCGCCGGATGGCTCTGTATGTCCTGCCCCGGCTCATCCAGATATTGAAACCCTATTATGATCCAGAAAAGCATGAGATGCCGGACGATGTCCGTTCCGCGCTGGACACATATCAATTGAGGGCTGAGGCCGCGTGATGACAGGTGGCGCGGGATTGGGGTTCAAGCCCGCAGGCATTCCCATGGCTGCGCCGTCCTACGGACCCGGCCCTTACCATTTTCGCGGTACGCGCGCGTTGATGCTGATTGGTCCGGTAGAGGCCGAATACGCCCGTGCATTGCTTCCGCCGCCGCTCGAACTGCTTGATGACAGCATCGTGATCTGGACTCTGATGGACTGTCCGGATGTCACGGGGATCGGCCCACACAATTGTGCTTGCCCGGCCATCCCCTGCCGCTATGGCGACATCGTCGGACAGTTCGTGCCCTTCCTCTTCACCAGCACCGAAGCAAGCCTTCTCTGTTTCCGGGAGGTTCATGGCTGGGCGGCGATATTGGGGGAAACGCTCATCGGACAGACTGGTGACGGCATCATTGGGAGCGTCACTCGCAACGGTGCGACGGTTGCGGATATCTCGGCAACAATCGACGGCGATCAGCTTATCGGCGCTGTCCCGAAGACGCCGACCTTCCTGTACAAGGAAATTCCATCGATCGACACGGAAAGCTGCGATGTCAGCCGGCTGATCGCAACAACGTCCGCGCTTGAGAATGTCGCGCTGCGGACCGGCACGGGCCAGATCAATTTCCCTGCCGCCGGACAGCTTCCCTTCTCGGCGCTCGCCCCGAGGCAGGTCGATCAGGCCCTTTTCGGCACGTGGGACGATATTTATCCAGAGACGGCGCGGATCATTCACCAATATTGATTTGAGGCTTTGCCGGTCGAGCGGTCTTGCACCTTGTCCATAGCAACCTGTCCCGCGAAGATTGCTGACGTGGGGCGTTAACATTATCCTCTGCCATCGTCCCGTACCGGCACAGGGCCACTCCAGCTCTGGTCAGGGCGCGGAATTATGGTATCTCGGGCGCATGAATTCGAGTGAGGACATGGCGAAGGGACTTCGAAAAATCGGCCGATGGATGAGGAAGAAGCCGTTCTTGGCAGTCCTGTTCGCCGCGCCGCTCCTGTACGTGGCTGGTTTGTCGGAACCATCGCCAGAGGCGGCGGTGATGGCGCCAGAGCCGGTTTCACAACCGGCCAAGCCGGATGCGGCCGCCCCGCCTCCCGCTACTCCCGCTACTCCCGCCGCGACGCCGGCCGACGACGGGCTGGTCCTGAAGCGCGTGCTTCAGATCGAGGGTCCCTTTACCCATGGTTCCTATGTCTGGGACGATGCGGGCGTTCCGGCGGGGCCGCTGGTCATCACCATCGACCTGAAAGCACAGACCCTGTCGGTTTTTCGCGGCGGATATGAGATCGGCGCCGCCGTCATTCTTTACGGCGCGGATGACAAGCCGACGCCGCTTGGGACCTTTTCCATAACGGAAAAGGATGCCGATCACGTGTCCAATCTCTATAATGCCCCGATGCCCTATATGCTGCGGCTGACCAATGATGGCGTGGCCATCCACGGCAGCGAGGTGGAGTGGGGCGCGGCCACCCATGGCTGCATCGGTGTTCCCGTCGAATTCGCAAAGCTTCTGTTCGAGCAGGCAAAGCTCGGTGACCGCGTCATCATCACCGATGGAAAGATGATGTCGATCGGCTGATCCAGCCGGTGTGGCGAAGCTGAAGGGGCGCGTCGCCAAATTGGCGAACGCGCCCCTCACCGCTCAATACATGTGCTGGCCGCCATTGATGGACAGCGTGGATCCCGTGATGAACGCCCCCTCTTCGGCGCAGAGGAAAGCCACCCCTCGAGCGATTTCCTCTGCATGGCCAAGGCGGCCGACGGGAATTTTGGCGACAATCTTCTCAAGCACCGGCTCCGGCACGGCAGCGACCATTTCCGTGTCGATATAGCCAGGCGCGATGGCGTTGACCGTTACGCCGAACTTCGCGCCTTCCTGCGCCAGCGCCTTGGTGAACCTATGGATGCCCGACTTGGCGGCGGCATAATTGACCTG
>CBHCMH010000067.1:0-8124 GCA_965974445.1 uncultured Rhizorhapis sp. | reverse complement strand
TGGGCAGAAGTTCGCTCAGCGCGAATTCCACGTCGCGCAATTCAGTGGCGCTCCGTTCCTTGAACGATTTTTCGACTTCCAGTTGCCGCAAGCGATTTTCATTCGCTGCGGCAGCGGACTGGGCGACGCTGGCCTTATATTGCCCTCGCTGGCCAATCAGCTCCGCCCGGGCGCGTTCAAGCGCCCGCAGGCGCGTCTTGGAGACAAAACCCTTGGCCGCCACCTCTTTCAGGCTGTCGAGCTCCTCGGTTATGAGCCGTTCCTGCTCGGCGGAGGCGGCAGCCTGCCTCCGGTAGCCCTCCGCCCCCTCCAGTTCCCGCGCCGCCTGCTGGCGAAGCACACCGGCCTGCGCAGTCAGCACGGCGGAACGCGCGCGGAACTGCGCGGTCTGGAGTCGCATCGCGGCTTCAACGGCGGCCTTGTCCTCGCCTTGCATGCCCGCAAACTCCGTCGGCCATTCGACCGACGAAAGACCAAGCTGCTCAGCCTGCAACCGCGCTCGCTGCGCCTTCAAGTCGATCACTTGCGAGGCAATCGCGCGTTCCTGTGCCCGAACCTCTGCCGCCGCCAGTTCCAGTAGCGGCTGGCCCTTCGTGACCCTCTGTCCTTCCTTGACGAAAATCGCGCTCACCACGCCGCCGTCACGGTGTTGCACGGCCTGGCGCTGTCCCGAGACGGTCAATTTTCCGGGCGCATAGGCCGCCGAGTCCAGCCGGGCGACGCTGGCCCAGCCAAGGAACAGAACGAAGAACGCCAGGGCAATGATGACGCCAAAGCGGATATCCCGGTCCGGCCGGTCATCCAATTCCGTCGCGTCATTATCATCGCCGAGGATGAGCGGCTGAAGTTCGCGGCTTTCGCCAATTGTCAGGGCCGTGTCCATCAGATCGTTCAGCCCTCCGCCGCTTGCGGCAACTTGCCGCCCGCGGATTGCACGGCCTTCAGCCGGCCAAGGACTTCGTCACGTTCCCCGAACGCCTCTATCCTGCCTTCGCGCAGTACCAATATCTTGTCGACCACGCCCAATACGCCCATGCGATGGGCAATGACGACGGCGGACACATTCCTCGTCTTCAGTTCAGCCAATGTCGCGACAAGCTGCGATTCACCCTCCGCATCGAGATGGGCGTTAGGCTCGTCGAGCAGCAATATCTGCGGCGAACGGAACAGCGCGCGGGCAAGGCCCACCCGTTGCGCCTGCCCCGCCGACAAGCCCCGGCCACCCCATCCGAGCAGCGAGTCATAGCCACCGGGCAGACGCAGGATCATCTCATGCGCACCGCAAATCCGGGCCGCCTCCACCACCGCTTCGTCAATGGCGGAGGCATTCTTCGAAACATGGTTCTGGAAGCGCGCGATATTTTCCTTGACCGTTCCGGCGAACAGCGAGGTGTCCTGCGGCAAATAGCCGATAAAGGTTGCAAGCCGCTCGGAATCCCAGTCGGAGATGTCCGCGCCATCGAAGCGGACCAGACCGCGGTCGGGCTGCCCGGCTCCGGCCAGCATGCGCATCAGCGTGGATTTACCCGCCCCGCTTGGCCCGACGACGGCAACGACTTCGCCGGGTTTAACGGCAAAGCTGATGTCCGCCAATATGGCGCCATCCCGCGCAGCATTGAGGACCGTCAGATGCTCGACCGCGATCCGCCCGGCCGGGGCGGGAAGCTGCGTCAGGGCGATATTGGCTTCCCGCGCATCAAACAGGTCGCAGAGGTTTGCATAAGCGTCGCGCGCCTGAACCACATTACGCCAGGCGCCAAGCAATTGGTCGACCGGAGCCAATGCCCGTCCGATCAGAAAGGCCGATGCGAAGATCGCGCCCGCGGAAATCGCATTGCCGATCGCCAGCCATGCGCCAAGCCCCAGCGCCAGCGACTGTAGCGCCAGACGCAGGAACTTGCTCACCGTGACATAACGGCTGGCGATCAGACTGGCGTCGGTCTGGAGCGCCATCATTGTTTCGCGCTCCTGCAGATGCCGGCGGACCAGCGCCCGCCGCATGCCCAGCGCCCGCACGACTTCCGCCCCCGCCAGCGATTGCTCCTGGCTGGCATAGGCCCGGCCAGCCGCCTCGTTCGCCTCTTTCAGCGGCCCATGAGTCAGTTGCTCATTACGCAGGGTGATCAGGACCAGAACCGCAGCGCCAACGAGCGCAAGCGCGCCGATCGCGGGATGAATGAGGAAGCAGAGGAGAATGTAGACGGGGCTCCACGGCGCGTCGAACAGCGACAGGATGACCGGGCCCGTCAGCGCCTGCCGCAGCGTATCGAATTCCCGCAGCGCCTGCTTGCCCATCGCCTCGCCCGTGTGCCGGCGTAGCGCCAGCGTAGTGTCGAGCAGCCCGCCCGCGATGTGCCTATCAAGCCGGACGCTCGCCCGCACGAGCAGCCGGGAGCGGACGAAATCGAGCAGGGAGAGCGTGATCAGCGCGAACAGCACGACCATGGTGAGGAACAGGAGTGTCACCTCGCCTTGAGTCGGCACCACGCGGTCGTAAATCTGCAGCATGTAGAGCATCGGCGCGATGAACAGCAGGTTCAAAAGCGCACTGAACAGCGCGGCCGACAGGAAATGCCGCCTGCATACTCGGAGCGCGGTGGCAATGATTTCAGAAGGTTGGCGAAGGTTAAAGATCATTGGCACCACATGATGCAGGAACGTTTATCAGACGGTCCTAAGCATTTCAATTATCCACATCGCGTCAACCCATCGATTCGCTCGGAAAGGTTGACCACGATTCTGTCTTCACAAAGTTATATCACAAATGTTCCGACAGCGGAACGTTATATTTGTTTTGCAATCAAGGCTTTAGGCTAAAGTAAATTCCCAGTTTCTGTTTGTCGCAATTGAAAGTTGTTTCGTCTCAACTGGTACTTGCACAATTTATTAATAGATTTAGTGCCACTTTCAGACCGGCAAAAACAACGACCGGTTCACAAATGGAGCATGGGTCGCAATGTTCACCAGAGATGACGGCGCGTGGGTCACGCGCCAAATAGCTGCGCGCGGTCTGAATCCGGCGCAAATGGCCAGCCATGACTGCGCCATGCCGACGGATATGCCTTCCGCCGGGCACCTTCCGGTACTCTTGCGCCTCTCAACACCTGCGCCAACCGATCGCTGACGGCACCGATTGCCGGCAGTGTTCATTCTTGCCGATTACAATCCACTACCAGTATCAGTTAAGTAAATCCCAATTAACTATTAATAAGGGGCTGTTTGATGGCTACTATAAAATTGACCGGAAATTATGGATACGATGATTATAGGGCGTATAATCTACCGTCAGGTACAATCATCGACGCAACGACCGCATCGTGGATCGTGTCAAACATGGGCGATGATATAAACCGCTATCCTTTCAATATCGAAGGGGCGCCCAATCTGATTGCAAGGGGCGGCTCGATCTGGGGCACGATCTCTCAAACGCTTTCATGGGAGGATACCTACATCAACTCGGCAGCGCTGAGGTTCGCAGATGCACCAGGCGTGGTCATTGATGACTGGCGGATCGACAAGGCCTGGGACGCAATCCGTCTCGATGGCAATGCGCAAGGATTCCTGATCGACGATGCCTACATCACGAACAACCGCGACGATGCGGTTGAAAATGACGATAACAACGGCGGTACGATCCGCGACAGCCTGTTCGACGGCACCTTTGTCGGGATCAGTCTTGGGGACGACCACCATGTGGATGGCTCCCAGAACACCGTATCCCTTGAAGGCGTGTTCATGCGTATGCAGGAGTATATCTACAAGGGCGAGCTCCAGCATGGCACGCCATTCAAGGCGGACTCCGGCGCACCGGAAACGACCCCCGACATTCGGATCATCAATAGCGTCATTGCGATCGAAGACCCTGATCATGCGGGACTGAACAGACTTCAGATTGCGTGGGAACACGTAACCGAATCCCGTGGGAACGTCTTCCTCAACCTGTCCGACACGCCGCTGCCTTCCGATTATCCAAAGCCGCCGGCGGGCTTCACCATTCTGCAAGGTCAGCAGGCGCGCGATTATTGGGAGGCGGCGAAGGCGGCGTGGCTCGACAATCATGATGGAACGCCATTCGCGGCGATCACGCCGTTGCCGGCGCTGCCGGGTGCCTCGGCTCCCGCGCCTGCGCCAACTGAGACCTCAACCGAGACCGATCCTGTTGCGCCAACTGTGACCAGTTCCGTAAACACCATCAACGGAACCAACAGGTCCGACACGCTCACGGGCACATCGGGCGTCGATCATATCAGCGGCGCCCAAGGCGGCGACAAAATCTTCGGCAAGGGAGGGAATGACGTTCTGACCGGCGGCAGCGATTGGGACACGTTCGTCTTTGATACGGCGCTGGGAACTGGAAACGTCGATACGATCACCGATTTCGACACGCGCTATGACTATATCTATCTCGACAATGCCATTTTCACGAAGCTTGGCGCTGGTTCGCTCAGCAGCCCGGACCGGATCAGCAGCAGCTGGTTCGAGGCGGGATCCAACGCGAAGGCTGACGATTCGAACGACTATATCATCTATAACAAGACCACTGGCGTTATTTCATATGATGCGGACGGCAATGGTAGCGGCGCCGCCGTTCCTTTCGCGCAGCTCGCGCCCGGAACGGTCATCAGCTATGCGGACTTTTTCGTGGTGTGATTTGAATCCTTGAGACGGAATAGGGGATAGCAGAGGATTTGCGTCGTCATCATGACGTGACGCAAATCCTCCGCCATTCGCAAACCCTGCTTATGCAAGCTGGCTGGGTCTCCACCCCCGTTCGGCCAGAATATTCGCAATGCGAGCTCGCGTGACCTTGCCGGAAAGATCGATGCCGATCCTTGCGCCAAGCGCACGGAGCGCTTCGGTATACCCATGGGTCCCCATTTCAGCATCGTCATCGAACAACGCATCGCCATGCGGTCCCGGCCTTGCGACTTTCAGATATACCGCGTGGTAAGCCAGCGAGCAGAAATGATCCTGCGGAGCCGGAACATAGCACAGGTCCGCATAGCGGCTGCGACGCTGCAGGATTCCGTGCGCAAGCTCGGGCGGGAAAACCGGAATTTCAATAGCTCGACCTGAGGCGGCGTCCTTGACAGGATAGCCAGTACCGCCGACGCCCGTTTCCGAATAAATATCGACCGGATGCCCGATCGGCCACGGGCTCAACTCCGCCAACAGGGCCTCCACACAATGGTCGGCCACGAGCAGATCAAGATCATGGTCGCGATCGAGCTTCGGCAATTCCTCAAACCAGCGAATCACGACATATTCGATGGAGCGTTGGTCGAGGCGCCTGAAAAAATCCTGAACCGTGACATCCGGCGCCAGATATCTTCGATTCCGGTTCTGCTTGGTCAGATGCAAAATCCGCAGCCCCGCTCGCCAGGGCGTCAGCCACCTTCTCAGGGCCATTCTGGCGGCCCTGCCGCGAATGAACGACAACCGCCAAGGCTCTACCGGGGAAGCGACGGTCCTGTGGTCTCCGTTCGGGCCTTGAATTTCTGGCGCGGGGCGGCGGGAAACATATTCATACACCACCGGGAAGACCGGAATGAGATAGGCCAGGAGCGAAGCGACCGCGGCGACGGTCCAGTGGACCGGTTCAAGAATGATGCCGCACAACAGCATGAGTAGGCAGCCAGTCAGCCCTGGGCCGCACGCACCCAGAATGTCGAGAAGGCGGACCTGAATCTCGCGGCGGAGTGCGAGATGGAACATTATGCGCGCCGCCGAACAAGACAGCACGATCGCCCATGCGGCGCCTTCGACGCCGAGCAGGACAATGCCCAGCCACAGGGCCGGGAATGTGACCAGGGCCGTCACCTTCAGGTTGATCGAGAAATCCAGATTTGGCTTGCCGATTGCCTTCAGGACCTCGCCGGCCGTGCCAGCTGAGGCGACCACCATGCTTGCCAATGCCAATATGCGGATCGGCCCCACCGACGGCAGCCATTCGTCCTTGAACAGTAGCGGAATGATTTCATCTGAATAGAGGAACATGAGCATCGCCATGGGAAACATGATGATGGTCATGTACCGTATGGTGCCGCAGTAGATGCTGCCCAGATCCTGAGCCTCATGATGCATGCGCGAAAGGACGGGGAAGACTACCCTGCTCACGATCTGCTGAACGTGCGCACGCAGCGTCTCCGTCAGCAGGAAGGCAAGCGAATAGATACCCAGGGAATATGCGCCCATGATCTTGCCCAGCAGCAGATAGTCCAGATTCTGCTGCATATAGACGAGCGCACGCGATCCCAGGATGTAGGAACTGTACCGTTTGACCTCGACCAGGGGTGAAATCGCGAACCGCAGGCGCGGCAGCCATCGCGTGGCTATCAGCAGCCCAACGGCGGTGCAGGCCGTCGCGATCAGCACCTGGGCAACCATGCTCCATGGTCCCGCACCGAAATAGGCGAGCGCGATCGCGGCGCTAGCGCCTATCAGAGCCCCGGCAAATTCCGAAAGGATAATCGCCTTGAAGTTGCCGAGACGTGTAAGAATGGCTTCGGGAACCACAGTGATGTTGTGGAGCAATATGCCCAGGCTCATCAGCATTGCGATCCCCGTAAGTTCGGGGGCGTCATAGAACCAGACCAGAAATGGCACGCCCAGCAGGCACATCGCGGCAACAAGGCCCAACCCCACGACAAGAAGGCACCAGAACGCGCTGTCGTAGAGCAGCCGGCTTGATCCGTCCCGCCTGCGCTGGACCAGGGCGTGCGGCAGCCCCAGATCGGATGCCTTGTTCACGAGATGCATGAACACAAGCACCATGGCGACCATGCCGAAATGCTCCGGCACGAGCAGCGCCGCGAGCACCACCTTGCTCAAGACGGCAACGCCCTTGCTCGCGACCAGTCCGAACGCGGTCCAGCTGACTCCTCGGGTGATGACGCGCTGCCGTCGCATGAATGGCTGCATCCGTGGGGCGTGGACTGATGTCGGCATTATTCTTTCGCCATCCATAATTTAGGAGCTGCGGCCCAGAAGCACGACAGGAATGGTCCGCCACAAGATAACGATGTCCTTCCACACGGACTTGGACCGGGCATATAGGGTATCGAGGCGCACACGCTCTTCATAGGACAGGGAATTCTTGCCGCTCACCTGCCAAAGACCGCTCAAACCAGGCTTGACCGAGCAATAGTCGAGGAAATACTCCCCATAGCGCACGATTTCGTCTTTCACGATCGGACGGGGACCGACAATGCTCATCTCCCCGCGCAAGACATTGAACAGTTGCGGCAATTCATCGAGACTGTATCGCCTCAATACCCGTCCGACGACGGTAACTCGCGGATCGTTGTGGAGCTTCTGGGAAGCCGCCCATTCGCCGCGCGACCGGTCGCACTCATTCAGGAGCGGCGCCAGCATGGTTTCGGCATTATCCACCATCGTGCGAAACTTATAGCAAGCAAATGGCTGTCCATTCCTGCCGACCCTCATGTGCCGGAACAATATGGGGCCAGGGCCGCTCAGCCTAATCGAAAGCCAGCACAGGATCATGACCGGAGACGCGAGGACAAGAAGCATGCAGGCAAGCGTCACGTCCACCATTCTGAACGTCGCCTGGCCAGTCCTCGCCCTGAGTGATGTTGTCCCGTTCTCGTTGGCGTTGACAAGCAGTGCGGAAATAACGAGCGGATCCAAAGCCCCCAGAGTGAACGGAGGATTTTGATTTCGGTCGGACCGGTGGAAAGCAGCTTCATCTTCCTGCGCACCGGTATGAACGCTTTCTGTTGTCGCTAAGTCTGTGACTGAATGCGGTTCCAGTAGAGTAGCCATACATGCCTCCTTGGGCTGCGCTCCCCCCAAGGCACAGATTTCCATTGGCCGCAGAACAAGGTCCGGTGAGACGCATCGTCCACGGCTGCGGTTTAACTCGCAGTGTCATTTAACTTTAAATGTGCGGACCCGGCGAACTCACCGTAAGTAGCTGATATCGTTTGTTCAGCTAATATTGGTCAGACACAGACACAGCATCAATGGCCATGCCCACTCTTGACTTGAATTTGTAATAATGTTGAAACTTAATTTTAAAGTCAAGAATTGGTTAATTTCCAAATCGCGATATTTCGTACTAATTCTTTTGACATTATACTTTAGTCATAATACCATATTTAG
>CBHCMH010000066.1:0-8149 GCA_965974445.1 uncultured Rhizorhapis sp. | reverse complement strand
TGCGCCAGCGCGGGGCTATCCGGCGCGCCATCCCTCAATACGCCTGGGTTTTGAAGCTGTTGCCGAAGCCGCAGCCATAGCGGCCGGGCAGCGCCGCACATGAAGCCTGGCGTTGTCGAAGCGATGAGCGCCACCGACCTGCTGCTGTCGGAGGGCGTCGTCCTGCTTGGGGTGGCGTTGCTGTTCGTCATGCTGTTTCGCGGCCTGGGGCTGGGCGCGGTGCTGGGTTATCTGATCGCCGGGGCGCTGGTGGGTCCGCAAGGGCTTGGCCTTGTCGGCGGGGCGGAATCAAAGCTGGCAATTGCTGAAATCGGCATTGTGCTGCTGCTGTTCCTCGTCGGGCTGGAATTGAATCCGCAACGGCTTTGGCGATTGAAGCGTGACATCTTTGCGCTTGGTCTGGCGCAGGTCGCCCTGTGCGGTGCAGCGCTTACAGCCATCATTTATTTGACCACAGGCTTCACCTGGGGCGCGGCGATTGCGCTGGGCCTTCCGCTCGGCCTATCTTCCACCGCGCAGGTTTTGCCAAGTTTGAAGAATAGCGGCCGAATCAATTCACCCTTTGGCGAGAAGGCCTTTTCGGTCCTGCTGTTTCAGGATCTTTCCATCGTTCCGCTCATCACCATCATCGCCGCGCTGTCCCGCAATCCGGTGGACGCCATGGGACCGCCGGGTTGGCAGCTTGCGCTGTACACGGTGGCGGCGATCACCGGGCTGGTGCTGGCGGGGCGCTTCATTCTCAATCCGCTGCTGAAACTCGCGGGCCGGCTCGGCGAGCGGGAATTGTTCGTCTTCGTCGGGCTGTTCACCGTCCTGGCGAGCGCCGCTTTGATGCATAGCCTGCATCTCTCCACGGCCCTTGGGGCGTTTGTGGCCGGTGTGATGCTGGCCGATTCGCCATACCGGCATGAAATCGAGGCAGATGTGGAGCCATTCCGCTCCATCCTGCTGGGCCTCTTTTTTCTGGCGGTCGGCATGGTGCTGGACGTTCAGGCGGTTCTCGCCAATCCCCTGTTCGTCTTTGGCATGGCGGCGCTGCTGGTGGCGGTGAAGACGGGGATCATTTTCGCTCTCGCCCGGCTGTTCGGCATGGACACCACCCAGGCTTTCGCGCTGGGGCTATTGCTCAGCCAGGGCGGCGAGTTCGGTTTTGTCCTCTTCACGCAGGCGCAGGGCGCGCTGCTCATTGCACCGAGCGCGGCCAGCCTGTTCAGCGCCATCGTGACGGTGTCGATGGCGACGACGCCTTTCCTCCTGCTGCTTGCCCGGAAGCTGGAATTTTCCCGGAGGTCAGACGAAGCCAAGCCCGACGGACCCGATGAAGCGCCTGACGAATCGGCGCTGGTCATTGGCTATGGCCGGTTCGGTCAGACGGTCGCACAGATGCTGATGGGCCATGGCTGCGGGGTGACGCTGATCGACAAGAAGCCGGCGCAGATCGAGCTCAGCAGCCAGTTCAACATGAAGGTCTATTATGGCGACGGCACGCGCGTCGACCTGTTGCGTCGCGCGGGTGCGGAAAAGGCCCGGATCATTGCCTTTTGCATCGATGGCAATGGGCTTGACCCCAAGACGCTTCAGCCGATCCTGGAGGCCTTTCCACAGGCTGCCGTGTTTGTCCGGACCTATGATCGGCGGCACCTGTTGCAGCTTGCGGATCTGGATCTGGCTGGATCCGTGCGAGAGGTTTTCGAGTCCGCCGTCCAGATGGGATTGCAGGCGATGACGGCGCTTGGCGTGCCTGAAGCGGAGATTGTGGAGGTCGAACGCCGTTATCGCGAAAACGACCAGCAACGGCTCGACGCGCAGGGCGAGGCCGGTACGCTCCATGCGGCAAAGGATCTGATGTACCGGCCCGGCCACAGCATGCGGGACGCCGACGGCCACTTTGAAGGGGAGCCTGGATGATTGGGATATTCGCCGCGCTTTCGGCGGCGTTCGCCGTCGGCGCGGGCGCTTTCGGCGCACATGGCGCGGCCAATGCCGAGGCGGCCGAGTGGTTGAAGACCGGCGGCACATATCAACTGGTTCACGCGGTGGCGGCGCTTGCCATCATGAATGTTGCGCGGGGGCCGGCCGTCCTGCTGCTGACCGGGGGTGCGATCTTCGCCTTGACTCTTTATGCCATGGCGCTGGGCGGGCCCAGGTGGCTGGGCGCGATAACGCCGATTGGTGGGACGCTGCTGATCGCGGGATGGTTGTGGGCGGCCTGGATTTATTTCCGGGCGGGCTGAGGCAGGCCAAACACCCCTTCCGCTTGCGGGACGGGAATGATTGCTCGCCCCGTCACGTAGCTCTACCCTCGCTCCTCATCCAGAAATGCCGCCACTTCGTTCAGATCGACATCTTTCGCCAGATAAGTCTCACCGATCCCGCGCGCCAGCAGGAAGGGCAGCTTGCCGCCCGCCATCTTTTTGTCGTGCAACATATGCGCCACCAGCGCTTGTCCCGAGGCATCGACATGCGCGCTCGCCAGATCATGGGGCAATCCGGTTGCCTGCAAATGGGCGGTGACGCGCGCTGCGTCCTCCGCGCTGCAGAGCCCTTGGCGGGCGGAAAAACGGAAGGCGAGGGCCATGCCCGCCGCCACACCCTCGCCATGGAGCAGTAAATCCGAAAATCCCGTTTCGGCCTCCAGTGCGTGACCGAACGTATGGCCCAGGTTAAGCAGCGCCCGCCGCCCGCCGGTTTCCCGCTCGTCCTCCGCCACGATGCCTGCCTTGGCCTTGACGCTTTTTTCGATGGCCACCGTTCGCGCCGCCATGTCGCCAGCGATCAGCGCCTGCCCGTGGCTTTCGCACCAGGCAAAGAAATCCACGTCGTTGATGAGGCCATACTTCACCACCTCCGCATAGCCCGCGCGCACTTCCCGCGCTGGCAGGCTGTCGAGCGACGACGGGTCGATCAGGACGAAGGCGGGCTGATGAAACGCCCCGACCAGATTCTTCCCCGCGCCGGTATTGATGGCGGTCTTGCCGCCCACCGAACTGTCCACCTGCGCCAGCAGGGAGGTCGGGATCTGGATGAAGTTGCATCCGCGCTTCAGGATCGCGGCGGCAAAGCCGACAAGATCGCCGATCACGCCGCCGCCCAGCGCCACGACATGATCGCTCCGCTCCACGCCCAGTTCCAGCAGCCGATCGACCAGAACTTCCAATACTTCCCAGCTCTTGATGGCTTCGCCCGGCGGCAGGATGATCGGTTCGGATCGTATGCCGCCATGGCCAAGCGCGTTGGTCAGCCGGGGGAGTTGCGCCACCGCGACATTTTCGTCCGTAACGATGATCAACCGGCCAGCGCGTGCAAAGCTGGCGAGATGCGCCCCGGCATGATCCAGCGCGCCTTCGGCAATCAAGATGTCATAGCTGCGCTCGCCCAGGGAGACCGGGATTATCGCCATTTTTCCAGAGCCTTCACGATTTTTTCCACCGTCGCCTCATGCGGCGCGGACATGCTTTTGATGTGGATGGGCGCGAGGGCATAGATGGGGTTCCGCTTCGCCGACAAGTCGGTCAGCACCTCGCGCGGGTCCTTGCCGGCCAGCAGCGGCCGCCCTTCACGCCGCGACACGCGATCCACCAAAACGTCGATATCGGCGTCCAGCCAGATCGTCACCGCATGCGCCAATATTTCGGCGCGGGTTTCGGGCTGCATGAAAGCGCCCCCGCCGGTTGCGATGACTTTCGGCTCGCCATCCATCAGGCGGGAGATGACGCGCCGCTCGCCATCCCGGAAATGATCCTCCCCGAACCGCTCGAAAATATCGGCTATGCTCATGCCGGCGGCCCGCTCGATCTCGTCGTCCGCATCGACGAAGGGCAGGCCCATTCGGGCCGCCAGCCGCCGCCCTACCGTCGATTTGCCGACGCCCATCATCCCGATCAGCACGATCGGTCCCTTGACCGTCGAATTGGAGGATTTCAGGTTTCGCTGCATGGCAGGCGCGGCTATACAGCGCCGGGCCGGTCCGGCAAATCGTCTTTTTATTTTCAGGATGCCGTTCGGGAAGGCTGGAAATCGCACCCCGGTCGGCGGTAGGGAATGTTTATGAGGAATAGAAGAACCAGCCGCAGCCGCCCGGTCGTGATTTGGGCGATTGTCGTAGCACTGATCGCGGGGGGCTTCTGGTATCTCTGGCAGCAAGGCGGGGAACAGCCGCAGACCCGCGTTGAAAAGATCATCTCTCCGGACAGGTTCGCGCAATAATATGGCGATCAGCCGGCGTTCCAGACAATTGTTGATTGCCGGGCTGGCGACGGCGGTGCTTGCTATTCCCGCCCTCGGGCAGGATGCGCCGGAATCGCTTCTGCCGCCGGGCTTTGGGGAGGCTGCTCCGCCCGAGGAAGCGGGCCCTTCGCCTGCTCCAGCCACGCCCGCGCCGGGCAGGCGGCCAGCCGGCCAGCCCCTTCAGGACGACAGTGCATCGCTTCCCGAGCAGTTGCTTACTCCCGAGGGCGAGCAAGCGGGCGAGGAAGAAGCGGAAGGCGAGGATGAAGAGATCGCCCGGCAGAAATTTGACCTGCCGCCTTATGCCCGGCGCTCCCTTGACCGTATCGGTGTGCTCACGCCGCGGACGAACGGGCTTGCCCCCAATGCCTTTGGCCGGGCTGGGGGAGAGTATCTCAGCATCCTGATGCAGAAGACCCGTGCGCCGATCGTGTCGCGCTGGGCCTCCATACTTCTGCGCCGGACGCTCCTCTCCTCAACGGATACGCCCGCCGGCGTCAACGGCGCCGACTGGGCCGCCGAGCGCGCCTGGCTTCTTCTGCGGATGGGGGAGGCCGATGCCGCCCGCAGGATGGTGCAGAGCGTCGATAGCCTCGACTATACGCCCCGGCTTTACGCCATTGCGATGCAGGTCTATCTCGCCAGTGCCGATCCCGCCGGGCTTTGCCCGCTGGTGGCGCCCGCGCTCCGCACCAGCGACGAGCCGGGCTGGCAGATGAGCCAGGCCATCTGCGCTTCGCTTGCGGGGGATCAGGGGCTGGCCAGCGCGGTTCTCAATCAGGCCGAACGGCGCGGAACGGCGCGCGGCATCGACTTCCGCCTGGCTGAAAAAGTGGTGGGCGCCGGATTCGACAGCCGCCGGTCCGTCAATATCGAGTGGGAAGGCGTGGACCGGCTCACTGTCTGGCGCTTTGGCATGGCCACCGCCACGGGGGTCGAGATTCCGGATCGGCTTTGGCAGGGCGTTTCCCCGCATGTTCTGGCATGGAAGGCCCGGGCCGGGCTGCTGCCGTTGCAGTCCCGCCTGGAGGCCACCAATGTCGCGGCGCGGCTTGGCGTCTTTTCAAACGCCGCGCTGGTGGATGTTTACAGCCGCCTTGCCGATGATGAGGACACCGCCGAGGCCAATGCCGAAATAGCAGAGGCCATGCGGACGGCCTATCGCGGCGCGGACGTCGCGCAGCGGCTGCAGGCGATGCGGACCTTCTGGATGCCTGATGGTACGGCCGCCGATTATGCTGGTTACGTCGCGATGGCGCGCGCGGCCGCCCGCCTGCCTGTGTCGAGCGAAGCCGGTGACGACATCGTGCCGCTTCTCGCCTCCATGCTGTCGGCGGGCCTTGATCGCAACGCCGTTGCCTGGAGCAGCGTCGTCGAACAGACCACGGGTGAAGCCAGGGAAGACGCATGGGCGCTGCTGGCGCTCGGATCGCCGCGCCCGATGGTCAGCATGGCCTTTGATCGGGTGGATCAGTATAAGGATAGCGACCTCAGCACCAATTTCATCAAGTCTCGCATGGTGGTAGCCGGACTTGCCGGGCTCGGCCGACTGGGCCGCGCCGATATGGCGCGGATCGCACCTAAAATCGGGTTCCGCCAAAGCTATGCCTCGCGCTGGACGCGCGCCATCGACGCCGCCGCCCAGCGGGGCGAGGCTGGAACAGTGGTGGTTCTTGCGGCAGTGGGCATGGCAGGCCGCAATTGGCAGGGCCTTCCGCCCGAACATCTCTTTCATGTCGTCTCCGCCCTCCGCCAGGTGGGGCTGGAACCGGAAGCGCGAATGATTGCGGCCGAGGCGATCGCCCGGCTCTGATTGATTGCCGGGTGCGGGAAGGCGGAAATTCATTATGAGTGACCCCGGCCTGATTGATCGTTTCCTGGAAATGATGGCCGCTGAAAGGGGCGCGGCGCGCAACACATTGCTTGCCTACCGGACTGACCTGATGCTTGCGTCGGAGGTTCTGGGGGGAAGGCTGGAGAGCGCGGGGCAAACCGACCTTGCCAGGTTGAGCGCGGAATGGGCAACCCTCGCCGCGTCCACGGCGGCGCGGAAGGCGTCCGCCTTGCGGCGGTTCTTTGCCTTCCTGCATGAGGAAGGACTTCGGCAGGATGATCCTTCCGCTGCGTTGCCGCGTCCTTCACAGCGCCGCCCGCTTCCCAAATTGCTCACGCGCCAGGAGATTGACCGGATATTCGCGGAACTGGCGGACCTTACCGGAAAGGCGGCGCCGTCTCCCCTGGACCTGCGTCTTTCCGCGCTCATGGAGCTGCTATACGGTTCGGGGCTTCGCGCAACCGAACTGGTGTCGCTGCCGCGTCGTGCGCTGGTTTCGGATCGGCCATTCCTCATATTGCGGGGCAAGGGCGGCCGGGAACGGCTGGTCCCGATCTCCGACCGCGCCCGCGCCGCCGTGGCGCGCTGGTCGGCTCATGTACCCGCCGATGCGCTCTGGCTTTTCCCGTCCGGCAAAAGTCATCTTTCCCGAATCCGGCTCTACCAGCTGGTGAAGGAAATCGCGGCGGCGGCGGGAATCGCGCCGGAACGGGTCAGCCCGCATGTGCTGCGCCACGCCTTTGCAACCCACCTGCTGGAAGGGGGCGCTGATCTGCGCGCGCTGCAGACGATGCTGGGCCATGCCGATATTGCCACGACGCAGATATATACCCATGTCGACAGCCGGCGGCTGGTGGAACTTGTCAACGCGCGCCATCCCCTCGTTGACCTTAAGCGCGGAGCGCCTTAACGCCTTCGCCCATGGTTAGTTTTCTCGATTTTGAAAAGCCGGTGGCGGCGCTGCAGGCCCGAATCACCGAACTCCGCGAAACCGCCAGCGAGGGCGCGCTCGACATTGACGCCGAGATACATCGGCTTCAGGCGCGTTCGGAAAAGATGCTGGCGGACACATATGCCAAGCTGACGCCGTGGCAAAAGACGCAGGTGGCGCGGCATCCCGAGCGGCCGCACTTCAAACATTATGTCGCCGGCATTTTCGATGAGTTTATCCCTCTTGCGGGCGACCGGGCCTTTGGCGACGATCAGGCGATTCTGGGCGGTTTTGCCCGCATCGGCAAGCGCCGGGTGATGGTGATCGGCCATGAAAAGGGCGACGACACGGCAAGCCGCCTCAAACATAATTTCGGCATGGGAAAGCCGGAGGGCTATCGCAAGGCCATCCGCCTGATGCAGCTGGCCGACCGGTCGGGCCTTCCGGTTGTGACGCTGGTCGATACCTCGGGCGCTTTTCCGGGCGTTCAGGCCGAGGAGCGCGGGCAGGCGGAGGCAATTGCCCGTTCCACCCAACAATGCCTGGTCCTTGGCGTGCCCTTGGTGGCCGCGATTGTGGGCGAAGGCGGATCCGGTGGAGCGGTCGCGCTGGCGGCAGCAAACCGGGTGCTGATGTTCGAACATGCGGTTTATTCAGTCATTTCGCCGGAAGGCTGCGCCTCGATCCTCTGGCGCACGGCGGAAAAGGCCAGCGAGGCGGCGACCGCCATGCAGGTGACCGCCGCCGATCTGCTGCGGCTGGGCGTCATCGACCGGATCGTCGAGGAACCGGTAGGCGGCGCGCACCGCGACCCGGGCAGAGCCATCAAGTCTCTGGGTAGGGCCATAGGCGAGGAACTCGACCAGCTTTCCCGCCTGGATTCCGCGAAGCTGCGCGTTGCGAGACAGGACAAGTTCCTGGCCATGGGGGCGTAAGCCTCGGCGGGGATCGGTCATCCACTTCTGCGCGTCGTTCCACGTTAGTTCAACAATTTCGATGGCGTAATGGAACTACCCATCACCGCGAAAAGTTCTACACCGGAAATCGCAATAGGAGAGCATGGATGAAGTACCGGATTTCCGTCACGGCAACGGCGATGCTGGCATTGTCCGGTTGCATGGCTGAACCGGGCATGGGCGGTGCGGGACCGGGAACCC
>CBHCMH010000065.1:0-8169 GCA_965974445.1 uncultured Rhizorhapis sp. | reverse complement strand
TAATGATGTCGACCGAGCAGAGTTGCGACAGGCTGGTCTTGTACATGAATTTTTCTTCAAAGCCGAGGCTGGGGCAACTGTGGGGCAGGGTGTTTCGGTATATTTTGCCGCCCAACATGTGGAAGTCGATGGTCTTGTCGTCCAGCACATCGGTGTTCTGGATCTGCCGGATCTGGACGCAATTGACTGCCTCGCCGGCCGGGCGGAGGTTGTCAGCCTTCTTGCCGCCTGCTGTCGCGGCGGCGCTCGCGGAAAGCAGGGCAAGGGACATGAGGCATAATAGGGGGCGCATGCTATCCTCCTTGCATTGTTGGTTTACGCTACTATCGCCGATCTGAATTCAGCCTGAATATCTTTCGGTTCGCCGCCTGCTATGCCCCTGCCGGCGGCGGCGTCTTGGGCTTGTAGCGGCACAGGTCCGTCACCGGGCAGCGCCAGCATTCGGGCCGCCGCGCCTTGCAGATATAGCGGCCGTGGAGGATCAGCCAGTGATGCGCGTGGCGGCGAAAGGGCTGGGGCGTGTCCTTCTCCAGCTTCAGTTCCACGGCGAGCGGCGTCTTGCCGGGGGCAAGGCCCGTGCGGTTGCACACGCGAAACAGGTGCGTATCGACCGCAAAGGTTTCGGCTCCAAAGGCGCAGTTCATGACGACATTGGCGGTCTTTCGCCCCACGCCGGGCAGGGTCTGGAGCGTGTCGCGGTCGGCGGGCACCTCTCCGCCATATCGATCCACCAGGATCTGGCTGAGCGCGATGACATTCTTCGCCTTGCCGTTGAACAGGCCGATGGTCTTGATATGCTCTTTCAGCCCCTCTTCGCCCAGGTCCAACATCTGCCGCGGCGTCTTCACCGTTTGAAACAGCGCGCGCGTCGCCTTGTTGACGCCGACGTCGGTGGCTTGCGCGGAGAGGACTACGGCGATGAGGAGCTGGTAGACATTGCCATATTCCAGCTCCGTCTCCGGAGCCGGGTTGGTTTCCGCGAGGCGGCGGTAGAATTCGAAGATGTCGGCTTTTTTCATGCCACTTAAAGGCCGAGCACGCTCTTCATGTCATAGCGACCGGCGGGCTGGGTCGCGAGCCATTGCGCAGCCTTTACAGCGCCGCGCGCGAAGATGGTGCGGTTCTCTGCGCGGTGGCCGAGTTCGATGCGCTCGCCTTCGGTGGCGAGGATCACTTGATGGTCGCCCGCGACCGATCCGCCGCGCAACGCCGCAAAGCCTATGTCGCCGCTCTTGCGCGCCCCGGTAATGCCGTCGCGGCCGCTCACCCTGTGATCGGCGAGCGCGATATTGCGCCCGCGCGCGGCGGCTTCGCCCAGCAGCAGGGCGGTGCCGGAGGGGGCATCGACCTTGTGCCGATGGTGCATTTCCAGGATCTCGATGTCCCAGTCCGGGCCAAGGCGGCGGGCGGCGTCCTCCACCAGCGCGGCGAGCAGGTTGACGCCGAGCGAGGTGTTGCCGGTCTGCAGAACGGGGATGGCCTTCGCCGCCTCGTCGATCAGGGCGTGGTGCGCGGCCTCCAGCCCCGTGGTTCCGATGACGATGGGCTTGCCCGCCGCCATGCAGGCATCGAGATGCGCCTTGAGCGCCGCGGGGGCGGAGAAATCGACCAGGACGTCGCTTGCGGCGGCAAGCGCCTTTTCGTCCGACATGATCGGCATGCCACCGATGTCGCCGGTCACGCCAGCGCGGTCCGCGCCGCCCGCAAGGCCAAGGCCCGCCTCCGCAAGCGCCTGCGCGATCGCCTGTCCCATGCGCCCGGACGCGCCGTAAATGCCGATATTCGTCATGTCTTGAAACTTTCCCGTTGCTGGTGCTTCATGGCGATCATGGAAGATATTCGCAACATCCTTGTCCTTACCGGCGCGGGAATTTCCGCCGAAAGCGGCCTTGCTACCTTTCGCGGGCCGGACGGGCTTTGGGAAGGGCATCATGTCGAGGATGTTTGCACGCCCGAAGCCCTGGCGCGCGATCCGGTGCTGGTGCATCGCTTCTATGACGAGCGGCGGGCGAAGCTTTCGGCCGTCAAGCCCAATGCGGCGCACGAAGCGCTCGCTGCGCTGGATGCGGAGTGGCCGGGCGAGCTGCTGATCGTCACGCAGAATGTCGATGACCTGCATGAGCGGGCCGGGGCGAAGCGGGTGCTGCACATGCATGGCGAGCTGCTGTCGGCCCTCTGTGCGGCCTGCGGCAAGGCAGGCCGGTGGGAAGGCGCAATGCCGCCGGGGTCGCAATGCGACGGCTGCGGCGCTACGGCGTTGCGCCCCGACATCGTGTTCTTTGGGGAGATGCCCTATGAGATGGAGCGGATCGACCGGGCTTTGGGCCAATGCGACCTGTTCGTGTCGGTGGGCACCTCCGGCGCGGTCTATCCGGCGGCGGGCTTCGTGCAGACGGCGCGCTATCATGGGGCGCGAACGCTGGAGCTGAACCTCGATCCGTCCGCCGGGAGCATCTATTTCGACGAAACGCGGCTGGGCCGGGCAGGCGATCTGGTGCCGGAGTGGGTGAGGCAGATGCTGGGGTGAGCGGCTACCTCACCGCAAAGCCACGTCCCGACCCCTATCCGCAAGGCTGGCTTGCGATCTTGCCCGTTCGAGCGCAAAGTTGATCGAACCGGCAGGAGGTGGCGCATGATCTTCGAACAGATCGTCTCGGGTGGTTGCCTGTCCTATATCGCGGGGTGCGACGTCACGCGGGCGGCGGTGCTGATCGACCCGGAATTCTCGCAGATCGATCATTATCGGGGGCTGGTGAACCAGTTGGGTCTGCATGTCCGCTACATCGTCGATACGCACACCCATGCCGACCATTTTTCCGCCAGCCGCGAACTGGGCAAAGCCTGGCAGGCGCCGGTGGTCATGCATCGGTTGAGTCCCGCGCCTTTCGCCGACATGCGGCTGGATGACGGGGACATGCTGATTGTTGGCGATCTGCGTGTTAAGGCGATGCATACGCCTGGGCATACGCGGGATTCCCTGTGCCTGATCGTGGACGACCGCGTGTTTACCGGCGACACGCTGCTGATCGGCGGCACGGGCCGGACGGACCTGCCTTCGGGTGATCCGAACGCCCTTTTTGAAAGCCTGTTCGACACGCTGCTGCAGCTGCCGCCCGAGACATTGGTTTATCCGGCGCATGACTATAAGGGCCGTTCGCATTCCACCATTGGCGCGGAGATTGCCGACAATCCGCGCCTGCAGAAGACCGAACGCGGGGCCTTTGTGGACATGATGCAGCATCTCGACCTGGCAGCGCCCACCCACCTCACAGAGGCGCTGCGCACCAATATGAGCGGCGGCAAGACGGTGGCGCAGCTGCTTGCCGAGGCGGCCGCGAAGGTTCCGTTCATGTCGTTGGCCGAACTGCACGAGCGTATCGGGAGCAACAGCGGCGACCTGGTAATACTGGACATCCGGGAGAAGGATGCATTCGAGGCCGGGCATATTCCGGGTGCCGTGCATCTGCCGCGCGGGCAGCTGGAACTGCGGGCCAACGCGGAACTGCCGGACCCCACGGCGCGCATTCTGACCTGTTGCGAGTTCGGCAAGATTTCCACGCTGGCGGCGGCTACCCTGCGCGAATTGGGCTATGCGCGGGTTGTCGCGCTGGACGGCGGCATGCATGCGTGGCGTGAAGCCGGATATGATCTGGAGTGCTGAAGCCGCTTCGTCCGATATGACAACCCTTTAAATCCGTCGGAACTATTGCGTTGTACCGTTGGGTGTTGCTGCAGATAGAGTGTTGCAGGCGCAAGTCAGCACACTTAAGGCAATGTCCATCAAGTTGGCGGGGGTCAGCTGCAAGGACAAGCGTTTGAGCGTTCCACTAATTACCATTGCAATATTGTTGGCCGGCGCGTCAGTCGATCAGGACGGCGCGCCGCCCGAAGCGCCCGCGCTTATCAGCGGATCAGTGGCAGGCGATCAAGATATTCCCGATCCGGCCGCGCCCGTTGCAGTAGCAGAACAGCCGTTGCCAGCCGGGCCAACAGACGCACCGGCGCCGGCTCAAGACCTGCCGGCAGAGGCTCCCAAGCCCGATCCTGCCGCTGATCAGGCGGACCCCAATGCCATCATCGTGACGGCGCGCCAGCGCACGCCGCACGATCCGCTGCAGTCAGTCAATGCGGAAATTTTCGGGACCGTTCAGGCCGTCGATACGGCCCTCATCGGCCCCGCCGCAATGACCTACAAGCGCGCCGTACCCGGACCGGTGCGCAGCGGATTGCGCAATTTCTTCAACAATCTTCAGGAGCCGGTCGTTTTCCTGCACTATCTGTTGCAGATCAAGCCGGGCAAGGCGGTGGAAACGCTGGGCCGTTTCACGATCAATTCGACGGTCGGCGTGGCGGGCCTGGTCGATGTCGCCAGGAAGCGGCCCTTCAAGCTGCCGCGCCGTCCGAACGGCTTTGGCTATACTTTGGGCTATTATGGGGTGAAGCCGGGGCCTTACATGTACCTGCCCCTGATCGGACCGACGACCGCGCGCGATCTTTTCGGGCGGTGGGTGGACCTTCTTGTTCTGCCGTTCGCCGTCGGCAAGCCGTTCAATGACCCCCTATATTCGATTTCGTCGGTCGTGATTCGGTCGCTGGACGAACGCGCCGAAGCTGATGAGGCGCTGCGCCAGCTGCGGGAGGAGAGCGCTGATCCCTATGTGGATATACGCGAGGCCTATCTGCGGACTCGCCAGGCCGAAATCGATGCGCTGCACGGCAGGCAGGGCATTGTGATCAATCCGACGCCCGGGCGTTTTGAGCCTGCGCCCGCGCGTATCGCGCCGCCAATCGTACCGGGTTTGCCTGATTTATCCGGACAGGTGCCGGATCTCCAAACGCCTTGAACGGGCATCTCAGAGCTTTTTCGTCATGGATGGAACCGTTCGTGCTGAGCCTGTCGAAGCACTGTTTTTCTGATCTCATCGCGTGAAAAAAGGCCCTTCGCCAGGCTCAGGGCGAGCGGGAATGGACGATTCCGATTTAACTGAGCCTGCTAACCGCCCTCAAATAACCACCAGCCGATCCCCATCCCCCACGGACTGCAGGAAACTCACCGGGCCGCCCGTGCTGCTGTGGGGAGCGAGATCGCTGAATTCCATCCCGCATAATTCCATCCCGCTCTGGCAGGCGACGAAGCGGACGCCCAGGCCCGCCGCGTCGGACATAAGCTCGTCGAGCCTGGGAAGGCCCTTGGCCTGATGGGCCGCGTCGCCCGGCGCGGTGAAGGGAGGACGCAGCAGGATGGCGGCCTCCAGCTGGCAGAAGATGACGACCTCGACGCCCAGCGCCGCCTGTGCGGCGGCGAGGGTAAGGGCGCCGCGGAAGCGTTCGCGGTCAGGGCTGAGGAGGATGATCTTCAGCGGCCGCATGCGGGGCATCCTGGGTCCTTGGGCAGGACGAGCGTGCGGAAACGCAGGCTCATGAGGTCGGCGATGAGGAGCTTGCCCGCGCTGTCCTCGCCAAAGGGGACAAGGGCGCGGATGGTTTCGAGCGCGGCCATGCTGCCGAGGATGCCGGTCAGCGCGCCGATGACGCCCTGATCGGCGCAACTCATGTCGGCGCGGCCGGGATCGTTGCCGACGAGGCAGCGATAACAGGGCTTGTCTGCCTCCCAGCCGCGATAGACGCTAAGCTGGCCCTCGAACTGGCCGACGGCGGCGGAGATGAGCGGGATTTTGAGGGCTGTGGCGGCGTCGGAAACGGCGAGGCGCGTTTCGAAATTGTCGCAACCGTCGAGGATGGCGTCGGCCCCGGCCAGCAACGTTTCGGCATTGTCGGCCGTGATGCGCTGCGTAATCGGGATGACGGTGACATCCGGGGTCAAGCGGGCGATCGCTTCGCGCGCGGCCTCGGCCTTTGGCCTGTCGAGGTCGGTCGTCGCGAAAAGCACCTGCCGCTGGAGATTGGACAAGGCCACGGCGTCGTCATCGATCACCGTGAGCTGACCCACGCCCGCAGCGGCGAGATACTGGATCGCCGGGCTGCCGATACCGCCCGCGCCGATGATGGCGATATGGCTCTGCAGCAACGCCGCCTGACCCGCTCCGCCGATTTCCCGAAGGATGATGTGGCGGGCGTAGCGCTCGAGTTGAGGGTCGGTGAGGGTCATCAACGTCAGTCCTATCAGGCCCTTCTCCCTTGATGGGAGAAGGATACGGAGCCTTTGCGACACAGGAGCTTAGGCGGAGTTGGATGAGGGTGAGCGGCCCTTTTCGGGCCGCGCGATTGCTGCGCAATCGCTTCACCCTCTCCCAGCTACGACTAAGGCGCTTCGCGCCTAAGTCTTCGCAACCCTCCCCCATCAAGGGGGAGGGCACTTTGTGTCAAACACCCGTCGATCCAAAACCGCCCGCGCCGCGCGCCGTTTCGTCCAGTTCCTCTACCTCGGCGAAGCGGGCGCGCTGGACAGGGGCGGGGACGATCTGGGCTACGCGGTCGCCGCGCTTGATCGGAAAGGGCTCATGACCATGATTGATCATGATGACCTTGAGTTCGCCCCGATAGTCGCTGTCGATGGTGCCGGGAGTATTGGGCACGCTGATGCCATGCTTGAGCGCGAGGCCAGAGCGCGGGCGGACCTGGATTTCATAGCCATGAGGTATGGCGACGGAAAAGCCGGTGGCGACCGCATGACGCTGGCCCGGCGCAAGGGTCAGTTCCTCCGCCGCGACGACATCCATGCCCGCAGCGCCTTCCGTGGTATAGCGGGGCACGGGCAGTCCCTCGCCATGCGGCAGGCGCTTCAGGCGGATTTCAATGTCAGGCAGCGGGTGCGAGGGCATGGACGATTTTCTCCGTTAATTTGCGGGCCACGGCATCCTTGGGCAGCCTGTCCCAGCTTTCGACGCCGTCCTTGGTAACGATATGGACGCTATTCGCCTCACCGCCCATGACGTCTCCCGAGACATCGTTGGCGATGATCCAGTCGCAGCCTTTTTTCGCGAGCTTCGCCTTGGCATGGTCCAACACCTGGTCGGTTTCGGCGGCAAAGCCGATGAGCAAGGCGGGGCGCCGCGGATGATGGGCGAGGCCGGCAAGAATATCGGGATTTTCGGTCAGTTTGAGCGGCGGGGGGCCATCGCCCTTTTTCTTGATCTTCTGCCCATTCGCCTCGGCACGCCAATCGGCGACGGCGGCGACCATGATGGCGGCATCGGCGGGCAGGGCGGCGTGGACGGCGGCTTCCATCTCGCGGGCGGTTTCCACATCGATGCGGGTGACGCCCGCGGGGGTGGCAAGATGGACCGGACCGGAAATGAGCGTGACGTTCGCGCCCTCCCGCGCCAGCGCAGCGGCGATGGCAAAGCCCTGTTTCCCCGAACTGCGGTTGGCGATGTAGCGGACAGGGTCGATGGGTTCATGCGTCGGGCCGGCGGTGATCAGTATGTGCTTGCCCTGCAGGTTGAAACCCGCATCCGTTCGGGCTGAGCTTGTCGAAGCCCAGGCATTTTGTCCGGAAGAGAAGGGTTGCGCTTCGACAAGCTCAGGGCGAACGGTGGAGAGAATTTTATCCAGCACCGCCTCCGGCTCCGGCAAACGCCCTTCGCCATATTCGCCGCAGGCCATGGCGCCTTCATCGGGCTGCATGACCGTAACCCCATCGGCGTGCAAGCGCTCGACATTGCGGCGGGTGGCGGCATGCTCCCACATGCGGACATTCATGGCGGGCACCGCAAGCACCGGCTTATCGGTGGCAAGGAGCAGCGTGGTCGCGAGGCTGTCGGCGATGCCGGTGGCCATCTTGGCGAGCAAGTCGGCGGTGGCGGGGCAGACGACGACCAGGTCGGCCTCGCGGGAAAGCTGGATATGCCCCATCTCCGCCTCGTCCTTCAGGTCCCAGAGGCTGGTATGGACGGGCTGTTCCGACAGGGCGGCGAGCGTCATCGGCGTGATGAACTGCGCGCCGCCATCGGTGAGGACGCAGCGTACCGACATGCCCGCCTTGCGGATCAGGCGGATGAGCTCGCAAGCCTTATAGGCCGCAATGCCGCCGCCGACGATGAGGAGAATGCGCTTTTCCATCACAGCCGCTTATTAGCGAGTCTGTACGGGAAGGCCAGTGGGACGTTGATGGGGAGTGGTGACTGGGTCGAAGTTGCCGTTGCCGAAATTCTCCGTCGCCCCTGCGCAGGCAGGGGCCCAGCTGCCGTTTTCTGGATAGCACATAAG
>CBHCMH010000064.1:0-8220 GCA_965974445.1 uncultured Rhizorhapis sp. | reverse complement strand
AGTTGGCGGTGTCGGCGTTGGAGATATTCTCCGAAATAGCCGCCAGCGCCGCCCGATAGGCCTTTGTGCCCGACGCACCGATGGAAAGGAGGTCGGTCACAACCTGCCCTCAAACTGTTTCAGCAGCATGGTCGCGATGCCCAGGCCGCCGCCTTCCGCCATATTGTCGGCGACGCGCGCGTCCGACATGTCCCGGAACTGCTCGCCGGCGTTGGAGCCCAGAAGATCCTCGCCCAGACTGGCCGAGCGCATGGACGAAATCATCTGCCGCACGAAGATCGCCTCAAAGGCTTTCGCCGCCTGCTTCAGCTCCTCCCGATCCGCCGCGGCTGTTGCAGCAGCCGCGACGGAACCGTTTGAAGGGGAAATCTTGCCTGTTTGCATCAGAGCACCACCAGTTCTGCTTTCATCGCGCCGGCCTGCTTCATCGCTTCCAATATGGCGACCAGGTCGGCGGGTGAGGCGCCGATAGCGTTCACGGCTTTCACAATGTCGGCCAGCGACGCTCCGCCCTTGAACTGGAACATGGGATTACGTTCTTCGGTGACGTCCAGCGTGCTCGATTGTTCGACCGCCGTTTCGCCCTTGGAAAAGGGGAGGGGCTGAACCACGCGCGGAGCCTCGCCGACCCGCACGGTCAGCTTGCCATGACTGACGGCGGCGGGGTTGATCCGCACTGCGCCGTTGATGACGACGGTGCCGGTGCGCGCATTGACGATGACCCTTGCTGGGGCCTCCGCCGGTTTCACATTGATGTTCTCAATGAGGCCCATCATCATGATCCGCTTTTCAGCGCCCGGCTCCGCGTCGATCGTGATCGAGACGGCATCCATGGCCCGCGCGCGATTGTCGCCGAAGGTAAGATTGATGGCGTCGGCTACGCGCAGGGCGGTGGTAAGGTCCGCTTCGGCGAGGTTGAAGATCAGCGACGGGCTGTCCGCAAAGCCCGTCGCAACCGCCTGTTCAACCGTCGCCCCGCCCGGAATGCGTCCGGCCGAAGGGATGTTGACCGAAAGTTTCGACCCGTCCGCGCCCTCGACGCCCAGGCCACCGACGGCAAGGTTGCCCTGCGCCATCGCATAAATCTGGCCGTCCGCGCCGCGCAGCGGCATCATGACCAAAGTGCCGCCGCGCAGCGACTTGGCCTTGCCCAGCGCCGACACGGTAATGTCGAGCCGCTGGCCGGGCTTTGCGAAGGCGGGCAGTTCCGCCGTGACCATCACCGCCGCCGCATTCTTGAGCGCCGGATTGACGCCCGCTGGCAAAGTGAGGCCAAAGCGCGACACCATGCCTTTGACGCCCTGGGTCGAATAATCGAGGCTGTCATCGCCCGTTCCCGCCAGACCCACGACAATGCCATAGCCCGTGAGCTGGTTGGCGCGCAGGCTCTGGAAGCTGCCCAGATCCTTGATCCGCTCGGCCGCGGCCGGGCTGACTGATAGGAGCGCCAGCGCAAGAAAGCCAAAAATTCGGGACAGCAAAGTCATGCCAGACTCCGTCAGAAAGGGCTGATGCGGGAGAAGAATCGCTGCAGCCAGCCTTGCTTGCTGGACCGCGCGAATTCGCCCTTGCCGGTGTAAGTGATCTTCGCATCTGCGACCCGGGTGGACGCGATGCGGTTGTCGGGTCCGACATCGGACTGCCGGACCAGCCCGGAAATCTGGATGAACTCGTCGCCCCGGTTCAGCGTCAGCTGCTTTTCCCCACGGACCAGCATGGTGCCGTTCGGGAAAACCTGCGCAATGGTGACGGTGATTTCGCCCGACAGAGCGTTCGACTGCTCCGCTTCGCCGCCGCCGGTGAAATCCTGGCTGCCTCCCATGCCGACATCGCTGCTGCTGAAGAAGGACAGCGGGCCGGTGCTGGGTGGCGTGAGCCCGATGCTGCCGGAGCGGTCAGTGGTCTGTCCGGTGCTTTTTCTCGCTTGTGTCCGTTCGACGAGCGAAATGGTCAGGATGTCGCCGACCATGGAGGCGCGGGTGCCGCTGGTAAGGGGGGCATAGCCGTGCGAAGCCTGAAAGATCGAGCCGTTCGCCGTCTGCTGCGCCGGAGCGGCGGGCTGCGCGAATGTCGGCGAAAAGTCGGGCTGCGCCTGACGCGCCTGCGCCGCCGTGCCCATGGCGAGCAGCGCGACGGCAGTCAGCGTGATGCGCAGATTAGAGGTTCTGGTTGACATATTGCAGCATCTCGTCGGTGGCGGAGATCATCTTGCTGTTCACTTCATAGGCGCGCTGGGTCTCGATCATGTCGACCAGTTCTTCGACGACATTGACGTTGGAGCCTTCAAGCGCACCCTGACGCAGCGCGCCGCGTCCTTCGATCCCGGCGGCGCCGACCTGCGGTTGTCCGCTGGCGGCGGTCTCAGCATAGAGGTTGTTGCCCAGCGCCTGCAGCCCGGCCGAGTTGACGAAACGCGCGGTTTCGATCTTGCCCAGCTCGGTTATTTCATTCTCGCCCGCCAGCTTGGCCGAAACTGTGCCGTCGGAACCGATGGTGAGGCTGGTTACGCCCTCCGGCACCTGGATCTGCGGTTGCAGGGGCAGGCCGTCGGCGGTGACGATCACGCCTTCGTTCGACAGGTTGAAATTGCCCGAACGGGTGTAGCCGGTCGTGCCGTCCGGCATCTCGACCTGAAAATAGCCCTGGCCCTCGATGGCCAGGTCCAGGCTGTTGCCGGTGGTGGTCAGTGATCCTTGCGTGTCGATCCGCGCCGTGCCGGCCATTTGCACGCCTGAACCCAGCGACAGGCCGACGGCATATTGGTTTTCCGCATCCGACTGCGCCCCTGCGGCGACGATTTGTTGATAGGCCAGCGTCTCGAAATTGGCCCGGTCCTTCTTGAAACCGGTGGTGTTCACGTTCGCCAGGTTGTTGGCGATGACCTGCATCTTCATATTTTGCGCGTCGAGCCCGGTGCGGGCGACATGCAGTGCGGCGTTGGTCATGGCTAGTCCCTTTTATTCGTTCACTACCGTAACAAGCACGTTCCGTGCCAATTTGGCTCCGCTTCAATCTCAGTCAGGCAGGCGCATCAGGCTGGCGCCGCCGTCGTCCATTTCCTTGGCGGTGCTGACCAGCTTGATCTGGGTTTCCCAGGCGCGGCTGGCATCGATCATCTGAACAAGCGCCAGCGTCGGGTTGACGTTGGAGCCTTCCAGTGCTTCGGCGGTCACCGTGGCGTCGGGATCGGATGGCAGCACGCCGCCATTTTTCTCGCGGAAGAGGCCGTCCAGGCCCTTGGCGATCTGCGAACCCTGAGGCGAGGCCAGCTTCAGCCTGTCGATCTGCTGCGATTGCGCCGGATCGCCGCCCTGCGGTACGATCCAGATGCCGCCATCCTTGGCGATCGTGATGCTGTCGGCGGGCGGCAAGGTGATGGGTCCCCCTTCACCCAGCACCGGATGCCCGTCCCCCGTGGTCAGAAGTCCGCTTTCGCTCAGTTTCAAATCGCCGCGCCGCGTATAGGCCTCGTCCCCATCCGGGGCCTGCACGGTCAGCAGCGCGTCGCCGTTCAGCGCGATGTCGAGAGGGTTGCCGGTCTGTGTCACCGTCCCAGAGGCCATGTCGGCGGCGATAACCTGTTCGCTGGCCTGCGCGCGGGCGTTGACGCCCGGGCCATTGAGCCATGTCGTGCTGGCATTGGCGATTTCCGCGCGAAAGCCGGTGGTGTTTGCGTTCGCGAGATTGTTGGCGATGGCGGTCTGGCGCGCCATGGCGCCCCGCATCGCCGTCATTGCCGTATGAACCAGCCTGTCCATGGATCAGCGTCCTTCCTCAGCCGCTCTCATCAGGTCCGCAGGTTGACGATGGCCTGGGTCATCGTGCTGGCGGATTCGATTGCCTTGGCATTGGCCTGGAAATTCCGCTGGGCGGAGATCAGTGCCACCAGTTCTTCGGTGATATCGACGTTGGAGCGTTCCAGCGCGCCCGATTGAATGGTGCCGAACAGGCCCGAAGCGCCGGTGCCATATACGGCCGCGCCGCTTTCGGCATTGGCCTCCCAATGCGCATCGCCGCTCTGGCGCAGGCCCTCTTGGCTCGGGAAGCTTGCCATTGCGACATTGCCCAGCGGCTGAGTGGTGCCATCGGCGAAGGTGGCGGTGATCAGGCCCTTTTGCGAGATGCCGAGGCTCGATAGTTCGACGTCTTCGCCGGCTCCATTGGTGTAGGAAATCGGCACCTGCACGTCGATCAGGTCGGCACCGGCCGTGCTGGTCACGTCGCCATTGGCGTCAACCGGAAGCACCTGAAGGCGGCTGCCGGTGGTGTCCACGACAAAGCGGTTCTCATCCATGCTGAAGGCGCCGTTGCGGGTATAGCCGATCTGGCCGGACTCGGTGGCGACGGTGAAAAAGCCTTCGCCGGTGATGGCGAGGTCCAGCGTCTTGTCGGTGGTTTCCAGCGTACCCTGCGTGAACTGTTGCGTCAGGCCGTTGAGGCGCACGCCCTGCCCCGCGACCGTGCCGGCCGTCTGGAGCGGGGCGGAGGAGAAGATGTCCCCGAAATTGGCCCGGCTCTTCTTGAAAGCGGTGGAGCTGACGTTCGCGACGTTGTTGGAAATGGTCGTCAGGTCCGACTGCGCGCCCTTGAGTCCCGAAAGCGAGATGTAGAAAGACATGAAATGCTACTCCTTCTTCGAACGGATCAGCTCAGCTCAACTTCTGCGCGTCGCTGGGTGAAAATTCGCCAATGGCGGTGATGAGGGTGGCCGAGCTGGCATCGGCGGGCGACTGCACGCCCGCGATCGCGGCCCAGGTGGAGATGGAAGATGTCCGGCCACCGTTGACGACGACCTTCAGCGCCTGGCTATCGACCATATTGCCGCTGCTGTCGGTGCCGTCCCAGTAAAAGGCGACGGTGTCGCCCTTTGCCTTTTCGCCGATATCTATGGTCTTCACGACATTGCCGTCGGCATCGACCAAATCGATGGAAACATTGGCGGCATCCTCGGCCATCCGGGCTTCCCCGCCATAGACGCCATAACGGTCCGGCGTGACGATATCGCCAGCGACTAGCATCGATTTGCCGATCCAGTTGGCCGCGTCCGACAGGCGCGAGGCGGCCAGGCTGTCCGACATGCCGCCGAGCAGGCTTGTGATGCCGGAAAGCGAGGCATTCATCTCGGAAATGCCCGCGACTTGCGAGAATGTAGCCATTTGCGCCACCATTTGCGTGTTATCCATGGGTTCGAACGGGTCCTGCATCTTGAGCTGGGCCGTCATCAGGGTCAGGAAGCTCGTCTGGTCGAGCGTGCCCGAACCGGTAGCCTTGACGGCCGTGTTTCCCGAGCTCAGGCTGGAGACATAGTCATTGCCGATGGTCGTCATTTGCCCATCCTTATCGTGTCGAGCAGCAGGGACTTGGCGGTTTGCAGCACCTGCACATTGTTCTGGTAATGCCGGGCGGTCTCTATCATCTCGATCAGCTCGGCATTCTGATCGACGCCAGCTTCCCACACGTCGCCATTGGCGTCCGCCAGCGGATGGCCGGGGTCGTGCCGCTTGACCGGCTGGGCATCCGACTGGACGACCTTGTCGACCTTGATCGTCGCGATCCCTTCGCCTTCCGTGATCGTCTGGAACACCGGCTTGATCGCGCGATAGGCGGTCTTTTCATCGCCCGTCACGGTTCCGGCATTGGCCAGGTTCGATGCCGTGGCATTCATCCGCACGAGCTGCGCCGACATGGCGCGCCCGGAGATATCGAAGATGTTCATGGGTCCGGCCATTGCGGTCATTCTCCCTTCAGCGCGCGCGTGATCGTGTTCAGCCTGCCTTCCAGGAAGGACAGGGTGGTCCGATACTGCACGGCGTTTTCGGCAAAGAGCGTCTGCTCGGTCGAAAGCTCGACGGTGTTGCCGTCGAGTGAGGATTGCAGGGGCACGCGATAGCCCATGGCGCTGGTCGCGGCCCGGTCGGCGTTGACACCCTTCTGCGTCGCGGCGGCGAGCGCCTTGTCGAAGTCGATGTCGCGCGCCTTGTAATTGGGCGTCGCTGCGTTGGCGATGTTCGAGGCAAGCAGGCTCAGGCGCTGCGAACGCAGGGCCAGCGCCTTTCCATGCACTCCGAACAAGCTGTCTTCCAACGCCATTATGGCCTCCGTTAAATCTCGTCCCGCCGCTGCCGTTCTAGTCCCTTGCAGGCGATGCGGTTGGTTAACGGACAGACCAAAGCAAAGGCCGTGCCAATTTATGGTGGCCCATTCGTCCGGGTAGCTAAAGGCACGCTTTTCTGCGGTCCAGACGGCCAGCGGCAAGCAAGGCGGCAAATTTTTGCCGCCCCGCGGCAATGCCTTGCCGCATCCTGCCGGATGGAGCGAAAAGTGGCGGAATTGCTGGGCTTTCTTGGTGGATTTTTCAATCCTGCCGCTCTTTTGCTGGTCATTGCCGGATCCCTGTTTGTTGCGCTGCTTCAGGTCGGTGGAGAGGCCGTTCGCCGTCTGCCCGCATCACTCGCTCCCCTGTTGCGCGCGCGTCCGCGCGCCGATCGCGATGCCGCCCGCCGGGCGATGATCCGCGTGGAGCATGTCGCGCACTTGAAGGGCGTCGCCTGCGCCGATCGTGTCGCCACGACGGGTTCATTCCTCAAACGCGCTGTCGATGAATTCGCCAACGCCCCCAATGTCGTCCACTTCGAACGATGGGTGGCGGAGGAACTGCTGGGCCGGTCGGAACGTCACGGCGCGGCGATCCGGGGCTGGAATGCGGTCGCCGATGCAGCGCCCGCGCTCGGCATGGCGGGCACCATTATCGGCCTTATCCGCATGTTCACAGCAATGGACGATCCATCCGCCATCGGTCCGGCCATGGCGATGGCGCTTTTGACCACGCTCTACGGCGTTGTGCTGGCAAATATGGTGGCGGGGCCGATCGCCGCCCGGCTGGCCTTGCTGTCCGACATGGAGATCGCCTGGCAGCGCGAACTGCTCGACCGGATGCTGGCGCTGGCGCGTGCCGAAATGGAGGGCGGGCAAAAGGCCGCGCGTCACCAGAGCGTCGCGCATCCGCGTCAAAATGCCGTCAGGGAAGCGGCATGACGGCGCTGCGCCGCAACCGGTGGGCCGTCAGTTTCGCCGACCTCTGTCTGCTGCTGCTGGGTTTTTTCGTTCTGCTTCACGCCAGCCGGCAGGGGGCTGGCGCGGCGGTGTCCCACCTGTCCGAATATTTTCGGGGGCAGCCGTCTGAAGGTCAAACGGTGAGCCTCGCCGCCTCTGCCTTGTTCGAACCGGGTGAGGCCATGCTGACGTCCGGAGGGGCAGCTAAACTGCAAGAGATCGGCAAGGAAGCGACTGAAAATAAAAAGATTGTCTCCCTGACGTCGGTGGGTGAGGACAAAGCGGGCCGCCGCTTCGACCGCTGGGAATTGGGTGCCGCCCGTCTGGCGGCGGTGGCGCGGGCGCTGCACCAGTCCGGTCTGGAGCAGGGCAGGATTGTCATTCGGGGGCTGGATGAATCGGATGCCTCCACCACCGGTCAGCACTTCATCGTGCGGACGGCAATGGAGCGGGACAAAGCCCGCTGACGCGCCTCTTGGCATATATCTTGCTTCGTCGTGAAGCTGGACAGGAATGCCAAGGAGTGAATCGTGCGCAATGCTATCCCATATGCGGCCATCTTGATGGCCCTGACGGCGAGTCCGGCTGTAGCGCAAGCGCAGCGATTCGAGGATGTGGCCGGCCTGGAGGCGCTCGTCGTCGCACGGCTGGGCGCGGGCATCGGCCAGGAAGGCGGGCCGGTTGCGCCGATCGACCGGCGATTGAAGCTCGCGGCCTGCCCCGATACGCCCGCCATTGAGGGGCCAGCCATGGGCGCTGCCGTCGTGCGTTGCGCGGCCCTTGGCTGGCGGATTCGCGTGCCATTGCGCGTCAATGCAGCGGCCTCGGTCTCACAGCGGACCGCTACGCTGGTGCGCAAGGGGGATCCCGTCGAACTGGTCGCAGGCGGAGCGAGCTTTACCGTCTCCACCCAGATGATCGCCGATGAGGATGGCGCCCAGGGCGAAATGATCCGGGTGCGTGCGGACCGGAGCGCAGCGCCGATTGTGGCCCGCGTCGTGGATGTAGGTCTGGTCAGCGCGCCAGGGTTTAACTAATTCTTACCCCCGCCGTTATAGGGCGTAGCGGGACGAGCAAAGGAAAGTGATCATGGTTGATTCCATTGGACAGGCACGGGCGTCGGCGCTGAATTCCATCAAGCTGCGGGAGGCCGGGAAGAGCCAGGCC
>CBHCMH010000063.1:0-8274 GCA_965974445.1 uncultured Rhizorhapis sp. | reverse complement strand
GCCCTCCCCTAACCCCTCCCGCAAGCGGGAGGGGAAGGGCAACATCCCACCCCTCAACGTCATTACCAATGAATTCCGCATCAAACCGTCAGCGGCGCTCGCTCCCCACCCTTTGCTTCGCTTCGGTCGAGCAGCAGTAGCGAGAGCAGGCTGGTCAGTGCCGCGACCGACAAATAGAGGCCTACCGTGCCGATGCCGAAGCCATTGACCAGGGCTTGCGCGACAATCGGGGCCAACGCTCCACCCATGATGCCGCCTGCATTGAAGGCGACCGAGCTTCCCGTGTACCGAAGCTGTGTCGGGAAAAGGCCGGTCAGCCAGGCGCCGAGTGGGCCATAGACAAAGCCCATCAGGAACAGGGCCAGCGCCAGCGCCGCGAAGATGGCGAGAGGAGAACCGCTTCCCAGCGCCGGGCCGAAGACCAGGCCAGCGGGAATGGTGCCGATGCAGCCCCAGATCAGCACCTTGCGCGGACTGGCCCGGTCCGACCACCAGCCGGAAAGCAGAATGCCCACAGCCAGGAACAGGATCGCGCCAAGCTGGATGCCCAGAAACGCCTCCCGCTCGATGCCGCCCGCAGTGGTGCCATAGCCCAGCGCGAAGGCGGTGCTGATGTAGAAGATCGCAAAGCAGGCGACGACGGCGAAGGTTCCTGCCATTGTCTCGCGCAGATGGCGGCGGAATAGCGTTGCGAGCGGCACCCGGGGCGGCGGGGCCTTTTCCATCGCTTCGGCAAAGGCGGGCGTCTCGGTGAGTTTCAGGCGCACCCAAAGGCCGAGGATCACCAGCAAGGCGCTCGCCAGAAAGGGCAGACGCCAGCCCCATGCAAGGAAATCCTCTTCGGTCAGGAACATGCCGAGCAGCAGAAACAGGCCGTTGGCGGCGATGAAGCCGACCGGCGCGCCCAGTTGCGGGAAGATCCCGAAGCGGCCGCGCCAGCCCGGCGGCGCGTTTTCGACCGCGAGCAGGGCTGCTCCGCCCCACTCTCCGCCAAGGCCGAAGCCTTGCCCGAACCGCAAGATGCAGAGCAGGAGCGGGGCGACCCAGCCGACGGTTTCGTAGGTCGGCAGGAAGGCAATGGCGAGGGTCGATCCGCCCATCAGCATGAGCGAGGCGACCAGTGTCGATTTGCGGCCGATGCGGTCGCCGAAATGGCCAAAGACGCTCGCGCCCAGTGGCCGGGCGATGAAGGCAAGCGCGAAGCTGGCATAGGCGGCCATGAGCTGCGCCGACTGCGACTCCGCCGGGAAGAAGAGTGGCCCGAAGACCAGCGATGCAGCCGTCGCGTAGATGTAGAAATCGTAGAATTCCACGGACGTGCCGACAAGGCTCGCCATCAGGACGCGCCGGGTGGAGGCGGGGTGGGTTCCGGACAGGGAGGCGGTGCTCACGCGCGGCTGTTCCTTTTCTGGTTCAACAGTTCATAGGCCATGACCGCGGTGGCAATAGCGGCGTTGAGGCTATCCGCCTTACCCATCATCGGCATTTTCACCAGCAGGTCGCATTGCGCCTCATAAGCCTCTGGCAGGCCCTGCGCCTCATTGCCGACCAGCAGGAAGGCGGGGCTTTGGTAACAGGGCTGCTGATAATCCTGCGTCGCTTTCAGGCTGGTTCCGATAAGCTGTCCCGGCCCCGAACGCAGCCAGGCCAGGAAATCCTCCCATCGGGCGGTCGCGATCGTCTGCGTAAAAAGGGCGCCCATGCTGGCCCGCACCGCTTCGACCGAGAACGGATCGACGCAATCGTCCACCAGGATCAGGCCGCCCGCGCCCACGGCGTCGCCGGTCCGCAATATGGTGCCCAGATTGCCGGGGTCGCGCAGGGACTGCGCCACGATCCAGATGTCGGCGGAGGCCCGGTCCACCTGTTCCAGGGGCGTAAGCCGGTCGCGATAGACGCCGACCAGCGCCTGCGGGTTGTCCTTGCCGGACATCTTGCCCAAAATATCGGGGCTGGTGACGATGACATCGCGGCCATCCGCCTCCATCGCGTCGATGAGCGCTGCTGCGAGCGGATGGTTCGCTGCTTCGCCCGCATGGAAAAGCATTTCGGGAAGAGCCCCTTCCTCCCGCGCTTCGGTGAGGATGCGGAGTCCTTCGGCAAGGAACAGCCCCTCCCGCTTGCGATGCTTCTTGTCGCGCAGGGAGCGGACGCGCTTGATGAGCGGATTGGAAAAGCCGGTAATTTCGCGGGTCACAGGCGTATGCCTGCGAGAGCGGGGCCATGGCGAAAGTCCCTTTTTCCGTCATCCCCGCGCAGGCGGGGATCCATCTCCTGAACTAACCGCCTGATTTTACGTCGGGAGATGGGTTCCCGCCTTCGCGGGAACGACGAAAATTCGTAAGCGGACGAATTGTGCAAAGGTCCCGCTTTTGCAGGAGCACGATCATTATCGTTGCGGGGCATGATTTAGGCGCCCCGCCTCATTCTTCGCCGAAGCGGTTTTCGACCAGCAGGGCGAGCTGTTCCACGGCATGGGTGGCATGATCTCCGGCCGCGCTGATGACGATGCTGTCGCCCATCGCCGCGCCCAGCATCATCAGTCCCATGATCGAGGTGCCGGTGACCGACTGGCCGTCCTTTTCCACCGTGATCTCGCAGGGAAGGCCGCTGGCCAATGTGACGAACTTTGCGCTGGCCCGGGCGTGCAGCCCCCGCTTGTTCGTGATGCGCACTTCCTTACGGTGTCCGGTCATGTAGAGCTTCCCAACAGTTCCGACGCAACACTTATATATTTTTGGCCCGCTTCGCGCGCGGCGGCTACCGCCTTTTGCACCGTCATCGACTTGCGCGCGCTTTCCAGGCGAATCAGCATCGGGAGATTGATGCCGGCAATCACCTCGATCTCACCTGCCTTCAACAGCGAAATGGCGAGGTTGGAGGGCGTCCCGCCGAACAGATCGGTGAGGAGAATGACACCCGATCCGTCATTCACCCGGTCCACCGCCGCAGCGATATCCGCTCGGCGTATTTCCATGTCGTCCTCGGGACCGATGCAGACGGTTTCAATCGCCTTCTGCGGTCCAACGACATGTTCCATGGCGATGACGAACTCCTTCGCCAGAAAACCATGGGTGACCAAAACCAAACCGATCATCTGATTATCTTATCCTGTCGCATCGTCTTTATCTTCTGGCCGGTTCTCAAGCGCATCGAGCGGGGCCGATTCAAGATTGCGGTGGGAGACCGTGGGCGAAAAACCCGCCTGACGCAAGCGCCCGGCGACTCGTTCGGCGACATGCACCGATCTGTGACGGCCGCCCGTACAACCAAAAGCAATGGTTACATAGGCCTTGCCTTCCTCATGATAGCGGGGAAGCAGGCTGAGCAGCAGCGTTTCAATCTGCCCAACGATCGCTTCATAGGCGGGATCCTCCGCTATATGCTCCCCCACGGCGGCGTCGAGGCCCGTCAGCGGCCGCAGCTGGGCATCCCAATGGGGATTGCGCAGAAACCGCATGTCGAACACCAGATCCGCGTTGCGCGGCAGCCCTCTTGCAAAGCCGAAGGAAAGAATGGTGAGCGTCGGTTCCGTCACCTTGCCCAGCCCGAAGCGGCCCCGGATTTCCTGCTGCAGGCCGTTGGAGGAGAGATCCGTCGTGTCGATGACATGCTCGGCCCAGCGGCGCAGCGGTTCCATCAGTTCCCGCTCGCGTGCGATGCCATCGGAGGCCGGACGGTCCTGCGCCAGCGGATGGCGGCGGCGAGTCTCCGAATAACGGCGCTCCAACTCCGCCCCGCCGCAGTCGAGGAACAGCGTGCCCACGTCATAGCCCTTGCCCGAACGCAATTTCTTGATGCGGCTGACGATCGCGGCTGCGTCAAAGCCCCTTGTGCGGCTGTCGATGCCGACGGCCAGCGGGCGGCCAATGTCGGCGCCCTCCGGCAATGGCGCATCCAGCAGCCGGTCGAGCAGCAGGAGCGGCAGATTGTCCACCACTTCCCACCCCATGTCTTCCAATGTCTTGAGCGCCGTCGACTTCCCCGCGCCGGACAGGCCGGAGACAAGAAGAATGGTCTTGGGCTTCTGTGCCTTAGGCATTTTCGCCGACGTCCAGACCGAACATCTGCAAGGCCAGCTCGACCTTTATGGGGGCGGAATTTTCCATCGGGGCAATCTTCATGACCGGGATCGAAACCCCGGCGATCACCCGCAGTTCCGGTGTTGGCGGCATCCGGTCCACGACATCGAAAAGCCGCACCACAAGGGCCACCGGCTGGTCGGTCACATGATCCATGTCAACAAGGCCGATGCCGCGCACTTCCATCTGCCCCGCGATGGTGTCCGGGGGTGCAGCCAGCAGCCTTTTGCCCACGCGCCGCGTGATGGTGTAATCGTCGCTGACCAGCCGAGCGCCCCGGTCGATCAGGCGCAGCGCCAGATCCGACTTGCCGCTGCCGCTCCGCCCCTCGATCATTACGGCGCGGCCGCCAATGGCGACGGTGCTGCAATGCAGTGTTTCCGATGACAGCACGGTCATAAGCTATATATCCCCACTGGCCGCTTCATTACGCCATCGCTTCGTCGTCCGCCAGTGGGCTTGCCGCTGGAAGATGCACCTCAAAGCGTGCGCCATGCAGGCTGTCGTCGCGGTCGCTGATGCTGATGGCGCCCTGATGTCCCTCCAATATGGATCGGGCAATGGCAAGGCCGAGGCCGCTATGCTTGCCGAACTGCTCGCCATTGGGGCGGACGCTGTGAAAACGGCGGAAGATCGTTTCCCGTTCCGCCTCCGGCACGCCTGGGCCTTCATCCTCGACGCTGACCAGGACATCATCATCGACGCGGGTGGCGACAATCTGCACCAGACCGCCCGGCGGTGAAAAGGAAATGGCGTTGTCCACCAGATTTTCGATGGCCCGCAGGAGCCTTTGCTCGTCGCCCAATACGACCGCCACCCCCCGGCGCGGGCGGGCAAAGGCGAGACGCACGCCGTTTGGAATGCCTCTTGCCTCCCGTCCTACGATCAGCCGTTCGATGGTGAGGCCAAGATCGACTCCGTGGAATTTGGTGCGGGAAAGCTGCGCATCGATGCGCGAAGCTTCGGCAATGTCCGTCACGAGCCGGTCGAGGCGGCGCACATCGTCTTGCGCGATATCCATGAGCTGGGCTTGCAGTTCAGGGGCCTTGACGCTCGACATGGCTTCCAGTGCCGAACGCAGCGATGCGATCGGGTTCTTGAGTTCGTGAGTCACATCGGCGGCGAAGGCTTCGGTCGCATCGATGCGCTGCCGCAGGGCATGGCTCATGTCCGACAGAGCGCGGGCGAGCATGCCGATCTCATCCCGGCGGGAGGGCAGGCGCGGCACGACAACCTCGCGCGCCCGGCCCAGCCGCACGCGTATCGCCGCCCGCGCCAGACGCCGCAACGGCCGGACGATGGTGCGCGCCAGGAAGAGGGACAGAAGGATGGACAGGAGGAATGCTACCCCCAGGACGACGCCCAGCCGGAAACGCTCCGCCCGCACGGTGCGTGTGATGTCGCGGGCATTTTCCGTAGCCAGCAGCAGCGGTTTTCCCTGGCCTAGCGACACGGCCGCAGAAATCATAGGCGTCCGATCGGGTGCGTAGCGGAAGGCCGACTGCGGCTGGCCGGTCTGTCGCGCAGCCGCAAGTTCAGGCCAGCTTCCCGCCCGGTCCGCTGCCGGCTCGGCAAAGTCGGGTGGAACCTCGGCAAAGACGATGCGGTCGATTATCTGGTCGAGAGCACGGGCGACGTGGCGTTCCCAGGGTTCATCGGCAGGGTCGCGCAAGGTGTAGCGCGGGGCATTCATGGTGAAGCTGTCGGCGATGCGTTCGCCATCGGGTGCGTAAATGCGGATGCGGTCGCCCGTCTGGCGGGAAAAGGCGGCAATCAGCCCGTCCCATTGCTCCGCCGGCGTCCGGCCAAGGCTGATCGCGAGCAGCTTCAACTCCCGTTCGCTTTGTTCGAGGCGGGAGTCCACGACACGGGTTCGGTAGCCGTCGAGATAGAAGAACCCGCCCGCCAGCAGCGCCAGCGCGAAGAGATTTACCGCCAATATACGGCGCGTCAGCGACAATTTCCCCGACCATTGCAGGGAAAGGTCGTCGCCGTCAGTCGTCCGAGAATCGGTATCCGGCGCCATAGAGCGTGTCGATCGCGTTGAAGTCAGGATCAACCTCCCGGAATTTGCGCCTCAGACGCTTGATGTGGCTGTCGAGGGTGCGGTCATCGACATAGACGTCATCCTGATAGGCGGCGTCCATGAGCTGGTTGCGGTTCTTGACGACGCCCGGCCGTTGCGCCAGCGTTTCCAGGATCAGGAATTCGGTGACCGTAAGGGTTACCTCCTTGCCGGTCCATTTGACCCGGTGCCGCGCCGGGTCCATCTCCAGCCGTCCGCGAACAATGGGCTCGGCCGCGCTTTCCGCCTGACCGGCGTCCGTGGCGCGGCTATATTCCGCCCGCCGCAGGATGGCGCGGATACGCGCGATGAGCAGCCGGTGCGAAAAGGGCTTGGTGATATAGTCGTCCGCGCCCATCGCAAGGCCCAGTGCTTCGTCCAGTTCATCATCCTTGGACGTAAGGAAAATCACGGGCAACGCGCTTTTTTCGCGCAGCCGGCGCAGCAGTTCCAGCCCGTCCATGCGCGGCATCTTGATGTCGAACACCGCGAGATCAGGCGGATTTTCAAGCAGAGATTTCAGCGCCGTTTCCGCGTCGGAATAGATCCTCGTCATGAATCCTTCGGCCTGCAGCGCGATGGATACCGATGTCAGAATATTCCTGTCGTCGTCAACAAGGGCAATTGTGGCAGTCATGTTCAGGTCAGGCTCCGTGCCCCCTTGGAGTGTCGGACGCGAAGGGGTAAACCATGCACCGCTCCGCCGCAACATTCCAACGCTCAGTTGCCACGCTATCCCAAGGATCATCCGCAAGCACATTTGACGGACGGCGTTTCTGCCGATATGCGCGAAACACAACAAGCCCTGATATCCGAAGCTAACAGACTCGATATATGGGAGGTCGCCGACCCGGCAATGTGATTTATATGGATAGGAGAACGCGCGTGCAGGCGAAATCTTCAATGACGCTGGAAAAGCAGGGTTTTTCCAGCGATGCGGTGCAATATTGGAACCTGGGCACTGCGCCATTGGTCGAAGCCGCGCTGAACAATGGTGAAGGTGTGCTGGCCAAGGACGGCCCGCTGGTCGTGGCGACAGGCAAGCATACGGGCCGGTCGGCCAATGACAAATTCACGGTCCGTGATGCCGAAACCGAAAACAGCGTCTGGTGGGGCAAGACCAACAAGCCGATGACACCGGAGCATTTCGCTGCCCTGAAGGAAGATTTCCTCAAGGCGCTGGCCGGCAAGGACAAGCTCTATGTGGCGGACCTGTTCGGCGGATCGCAGCCGGAGCATCGCGTCAATGTGCGCGTCATCAACGAGCTGGCATGGCACAACCTGTTCATCCGCACCCTGCTAGTCCGCCCGAGCGCTGCGGAACTGGCGGATTTCGCGCCTGAATTCACCATTATCGACCTGCCCAGCTTCCGCGCCGATCCAGAGCGTCATGGCTGCCGCAGCGAAACCGTGATCGCCGTCAACTTGTCGGAAAAGCTGATCCTGATCGGCGGTACGGCCTATGCCGGTGAAATGAAGAAGTCGGTTTTCGGCATCCTGAACTACAAGCTGCCCACCGAGGGCGTGATGCCGATGCATTGTTCGGCCAATATCGGACCCGATGGCGACACGGCCGTTTTCTTCGGTCTGTCTGGCACCGGCAAGACCACCCTGTCCGCCGACGCCAGCCGCACGCTGATCGGCGACGATGAGCATGGTTGGTCCGATACGGCGGTCTTCAACTTCGAAGGCGGCTGCTATGCGAAGATGATCCGCCTGTCGCCCGAGGCCGAGCCGGAAATCTTCGCCACGACCAAGCGGTTTGGCACCGTTCTGGAAAATGTCGTCATCGATCCCGCGACCCGCGAACTCGACCTGGACGACAACAGCTTGGCCGAAAATACCCGCGGCGCCTATCCGATCGACTTCATCCCGAACAGTTCGGAGAAAAATCTGGGGCCGGTCCCGAAGAACATCATCATGTTGACGGCCGATGCGTTCGGCGTGCTGCCTCCGATTGCGCGGTTGACGCCGGAGCAGGCGATGTATCACTTCCTGTCGGGCTACACCGCGAAGGTCGCTGGCACCGAGATCGGCGTGACCGAACCGGAGGCGACCTTCTCCACCTGTTTCGGCGCACCCTTCATGCCGCGTCATCCCTCCGTCTACGGCACTCTCCTCAAGGAA